>JBKJII010000461.1:0-11644 GCA_046598505.1 Caulobacter sp.
CGCCTCCTACGTCCGGGCCCGGTCGCTCAGCATCGGCGTCAAGCCGCCGGCGTTCGAGAAGACCGACATCCACGTGCACGTGCCGGACGGCGCGACGCCCAAGGACGGCCCCTCGGCCGGCGCCGCCATGGCCACGGCCATGGTCTCGGTGCTGACCGGAATCCCGATCCGCAAGGAAATCGCCATGACCGGCGAAATCACCCTGCGCGGCCGGGTCACGGCCATTGGCGGTCTCAAGGAAAAGCTGCTGGCAGCCCTGCGGTCGGGCGTGAAGACGGTGTTGATCCCTCAGGAGAACGAGAAGGATCTGGCCGAGGTGCCCGAGAACGTGAAGCGCGATCTGGAGATTATCCCGGTCTCAACGATCGATCAGGTGCTCGCCCTGGCCCTCACAGGACCGCTGACGCCCATTGAATGGACGGAAGCAGACGATTCGATTGCTGCACCTGCGAAGGTCGAAGAGGGCTCTGACGACGCGGTCATCACCCACTGAATCTGGGTTATCAACGATAATGTGGGCCGTCCGGGTGATTCCCGGGCGGCCTTTCGTTTGACGCAGGGGCGCCATCCGCCATAATCCCTTGCAGGCGAACGGCTCGCCCTTGGGGGGAACGCCGCGCCGCACAACTTTTAGGCTGGGAGAAATCTATGACCAAGGCCGAACTGGTCGCCGCCATCGCCGATGGCGCGGGTCTCAATAAAACGCAGGCCGCTTCGGCGCTGCAGGCGTTCGTCGACTCGGTGACGGCGTCGCTCAAGAGCGGGAACGATGTCCGCCTCGTGGGCTTCGGCACCTTCAAGGCCGTGAACCGGGCCGCCGGCACCGCGCGCAACCCGCGCACCGGCGAGACCGTGAAGCGTCCGGCCTCCAAGACCGCCCGCTTCCAGGTCGGCGAAGGCCTGAAGACGACCCTGAACAGCTAGTCGCTGCTTCACGGTTGCAGGAATTGCAGGAGGCGGTCGCTCAACAGGCGGCCGCCTCTTTGCATTTTTCGAATATCGGCGTTCAATTCCCTCGTTGTTCGTTTGAGACCAGGGGGGAGAGAGCAATGCTTTCGTTTCTGACGCCGCGGCTGGGCCGCGTGCTGCTTCTGATCGCCGCTGTCGGCATGGTGTCCATCACGCCGCCGACCGTGGCCGAGGCCCGGCAATCAGGGCGCTACATCAGCGTAAATTTCTGCAACCTGACGTCAGGCAAGATTTACCTGTCGCTGAGCTACCTGAAGGAGCCAGGCTCACGCGACTGGATCGTCGAGGGCTGGAAGAACATCTCCGGCAACAGCTGCAAGGCCTTCGATCTGCCGCGCAGCGGCTGGTTCTACTACTACGCCGAGGACGACACGGACGGCTTCTGGGGCGGCGACGACATCAAGATCTGCGTCGAGCACCCCGGTCCGTTCCGGCGGGTCAATGTCGACGGCTACACCTGCCCCGGCAGCGAGCTGAAAACCTTCCGCGGCGTGGATCCAGGCGACAACTCGACCTACACGGTCAACATCCGGCCGTAGGCCAGCCCTTCCAACGGCCCCCGTCGCCGGGTATGAGCCGGGCGACGGGCGGCTAGCTCAGCTGGTCAGAGCATCTCGTTTACACCGAGAGGGTCGGGGGTTCGAACCCCTCGCCGCCCACCAGCCTTCGCGCCGCACGATGTGCGCCGCTACGGCTCGGCAAGCCAGCCGGCGCGAAGGGGGACGGATGCCCTCCGCAGCCTCGGCGAAGGAGGGCAACCGATCCAATCGCGGTCACCCTGCGTATCCCTTCCATGATCTTGCTGATCCTTGCCGTCTCGCTGGGCATCTCTGTCGCCATGATGCTCGTCTGGGCCTTCCAGCGGGCCGTGAACAATGGTGGATGGACGGACGTGGGCTGGACCTTCGTCACCGGTGCGGCGGGTGTGGTCTACGCGCTCTGGCCGCTGGGCGCGGAGATCAGCGCCCGGCAGTGGCTCTGCGCCGGCCTGATTGCCGTCTGGTCCCTGCGCCTCGGCGTCCACCTGGCCCGGCGCGTTGGTTCGGCGCCGTCTGAGGACGCGCGCTATGCCCGGTTCCGCCGCGACTGGGCCCCGAAATTCCAGGCGCGCATGTTCAGCTTCCTGCAGACTCAGGCCGTCGCCGGCGCCCTGCTGGCTGTCGCCGTGCTGGCCGCCGCCCGCAATCCGGCGCCGGGTCTGGGATGGCAGGATGCCGCCGGCGCGGCGCTGATGCTCGTCGCCATCCTTGGCGAAGGGCTGGCGGATGCTCAGTTGGCCCGCTGGAAGCGCGATCCGGCCAACCACGGCGGCATTTGCGAGGCGGGTCTCTGGGGTTGGTCGCGGCATCCCAACTATTTCTTCGAGTGGCTGGTCTGGCTGGGCTGGCCGTTGATCGCCATCGCGCCCGGCCATGCCTGGGGATGGAGCGCCCTGATCGGCCCGGCTTTCATCCTCCTGCTGCTGATCAAGGTGTCCGGTTTGCCGCCGCTGGAGGCCGCCATGCTGAGGTCGCGCGGCGACGCCTGGCGCGACTACCAGCGGCGAGTCTCTTCCTTCATCCCCCTGCCGCCGAAAATGGAGCGTCCATGACCCTGATCGCCGCCGCTATTCACGCCGCCGAGGGCCTCCCCGCGCCGGACGCTCTGCGCCGCGCCGCCATTTCATGGCTGGTCGAGGGGCAGCGCCGCGAACTGCTGGCCCAGCCCGAGGGCGCGGCGGCGGCGTTCGCCCGCGACATGCGCAGCCGGCCCATCGCCGAATTCGTCGAGGCGGCCAACGACCAGCACTACGAGTTGCCGCCCGAGTTCTTCCGTCTCGTGCTCGGTCCGAACCTGAAATACTCGAGCTGCCTCTATTCGCGCGGCGACAGCCTGGCCGACGCGGAAGAGCGGGCGCTTTCGGAGACCTGCGAGCACGCTGACCTGGCCGACGGCCAGCAGATCCTCGAACTCGGCTGCGGCTGGGGGTCGTTGAGCCTGTGGATGGCCAAGCGCTATCCGAACGCCCTGATCACTGCGGTCTCGAACTCGCATGGCCAGCGTCGCCACATCGAGGCCCAGGCCCGCGAGCGCGGCCTGACCAACCTGGCGATCATCACCGCTGACGCCAACGCCTTCGCGCCGACCGGAAAATTCGACCGCATCGTCTCGGTGGAAATGTTCGAGCACATGGCCAACTGGGACCAGCTGCTCGGCCGGGCCCGCGGCTGGCTGGCGCCCGAGGGCCGGCTGTTCCTGCACGTCTTCTCCAGCCAGACAGCGCCCTACCGCTTCACACACCAGGACCCGTCGGACTGGATCGGGAAATACTTCTTTACCGGCGGCTTCATGCCCAGCCACGATCTGATCCGCGATTTTTCCGACCTGTTCGAGGTCGAGGCCGACTGGCGCTGGAATGGCCGCCACTACGAGAAGACCGCGCTCGACTGGCTGGCCAACATGGATCGCCACGATCTGGCCGTCCGCCGCATCATGGCCGACGTCTACGGCGAGGACGCTGACCTCTGGCGCCGTCGCTGGCGACTGTTCTTCCTGGCGACCGCAGGCCTGTTCGGTCATCGCGGCGGCGAGGAGTGGGGCGTCAGTCATTACCGGCTGAAGCCGGCCTAGGGCCGCTTCCTCCCACCACCGTCATGGTCCGACGTGTTCGGGCCACCCAAGAACACGACCTGGCAGAATCGTCGCAGCCTCATCGGCCCGCATTCCACGCCTGGATCGCCCGAACACGTCGGACCATGACGGCGGAGAGGTCGGCAGGTCAGGCAATCATGGCCTCCAGCTCACGCTCGGCTGATCGAGCGGCCATGTCGTTCGCAATGGCGGCGCCCAGCCGTCTGGCGGCCTCCCGGAACGCCGGCTCTCCGAGCAGTCGCGTCACGGCCTCGGCGATCTTTGCCGGTGTGGCGTCGCGCTCCAGCATCAGGCCGGCGCCGCGGGCGACGACGCGTTGGGCGTTGTCGCGCTGGTCGCGCAGGCCCGGCATTACCAGCAGTGGCAGGCCGGCCATCAGCGGACGGATGGTCGAGCCGTGACCGCCGTGGGTCACGAACAGGGCAGCCTGGCCAAACAGCGCCCCGTGCGGCGCGCTGGTCACGACCTGGACGTTTCCGGGAGCCGGGAAGTCGACCGGATCGAGCGCGGGGCCCAGCGTCACCAGCGCCCGGACGGGCAGGGTCCCCAGCGCTGCGATAACCCGCTGCAGCAGCGGCTCCTGCGCCTCGTAGAGGCCGGATGATGTGACCACGACCAGCGGACGGGCGTCATGCGACGACCAGGGTGACTCCCAGGTCGCGGCCGCCACGGGGTCGGCCACATAGGGACCAACGTAGACGAAGGGCTCTGCCAGCGGCTCAGGGGCAAAGTCGAAGGCGCGGCTGGTCGCCAGCAGGATGCGCCGGGCCACGGCGATCTGGTCGAACAGGTCGGCCAGCGGGGGCAGACCGAGGCCCGCACGCGCGGCGTTGAGATCCGGCAGGCCGGTCTGGAACAGCAGCCGCGTGGTCTGGCCGACCATCTGGTGCAGCATGACCTCCTGGTCGTTGGTCGCCGGGGTCATGCCGGCCCCGAACGGCGGCATCCCGGCGAGGGTCGGGAACGGCCAGACATTGGCGCAGAACAGCGCCAGCGGGACCTTCGCCGCTTCGGCCGCCATCATCGATCCGAACAGCAGCTCCTGGGTCACCAGCGCGTCGAAGTCCGCCGAGTCGAGGGCCTCCAGCACGTCGCGGGCATAGAGCGCCGCCGGCCCGGCGATCAGCCGGCCACAGAGATTGGCGATGCCCTCGGCGGGATTGTCGGCCTCCCAGTCGCGCAACAGGTCGCTGGCGGCGGTCTTGTCCGGCCGCGACGGCGCATGCCGCCAGGGCCGGAAGGGCAGGTCGCAAGCCGCCGCGTCCCCGGCGTTGCAGGCGTCGCTGAGCACCAGCACCTGATGTCCGCGATCCTGCAGCCCGCGGGCGACGAGCAGCATCGGCTGGACATGCCCGCCGCCTTCCCAGGTCGTGAAGAGATATCGCGCCATGAGGTCTCCTGACACTCCCGCCTAGACCCTCGCGCGGGACTTCCGCAAGGCTGTTGACGGTCGTCGGAAAAGTGATATCACTTTGATACCAGTTTTGGAGGGCGCTATGGCTGAACACGGAAGCATCAATCGCACGGGCGAACGTCCCGGCGGCGGGGTCAATGGCGGGCTGATCCTGCTCGCCATGCTGGCGCTGCTTGCGGCAGGAATCTGGCTGATCAGCCACATCAAACAGGACGGCGGCGCGTTGCTCGGTGTTTCCGGGATTGTCGTCCTCGTCGCCGCCGCATTCGGCTTTGCGGGCTTCTATTCACTGCAGCCCAACGAAGGCGCGGCCATCACCCTGTTCGGCAGCTACAAGGGCACCGACCGCACGACCGGGTTGCGCTGGGTGCTGCCCTGGTTCGGCCGCAAGAAGATCAGCCTGCGCGTCCGCAACGTCACCAGCGAGATGCTCAAGGTCAATGACAAGCGCGGCAACCCGATCGAGATCGCGGCCAACGTGGTCTGGCGTGTCGAGGACTCGGCCCAGGCCCTGTTTGACGTCGACGACTACGTCGCCTTCATCAACATCCAGATCGAGACGGCCCTGCGCGAGACAGCGCGGCATTACGCCTACGACCACGCCGAGGACGAGGAGCCGACCCTGCGGGCCGACGCCGAGATCGTTGGCGACAAGCTGCGGGAAGATCTGCAGGCCCGCGTGGCCGTGGCCGGGATCGCGGTGGACGAGACTCACCTGATGCACCTGGCCTACGCCCCGGAAATCGCCGGCGCCATGCTGCGTCGTCAGCAGGCCGAGGCGGTGCTGTCGGCCCGCCGGACCATCGTGATGGGCGCGGTCAGCATGGTCGAAAGCGCCCTGCAGCAACTCAGCGAGCGCGGCGTGGTCCACCTGGACGACGAGCGGAAGGCGACCATGGTCTCCAATCTGCTGGTCGTGCTCTGCGGCGACCGCGACGCCCAGCCCGTGGTGAACACCGGCACGCTCTACGGGTGAGGCGTGGCCAGTCCTGACAAGCGCGCTTTTCTGTTGCGGGTAAGGCCCGAGGTGCTCGAAGCGGTCGAGCGCCTCGCGGCGTCTGAGCTGCGCAGCGTCAATGCGCAGCTCGAGGTGCTGTTGCGTGAGGCCCTGGCTCGCCGCGGCGGGGTAAAGGGCAGGGACTCAGACGAGCGTTAGCCGTCACCCGCCTCGAGCGGCCGCGAAGCTGTCGATCAGCACGCGCAGGCCCGGTTCCTCGACCATCCGGGAGGCTTCCGGCGCGGACACCCAGCGGCGCTGGCGCTGGCGCTTCTCGGGCCAGTCCTTTTCCTCGACACCGACCGCCAGCGGATAGACATCGACGCGGCAGCGCTGAGGCGGCCCGGACTTCATCCGTTTGTGATAGCGAAAGGCCCCGATCGGCGTGGCGACGATTTCACCGCGCACGCCGGCCTCTTCCCAGGCCTCCTGCGCCGCCGCGTCATGGGCGGCCAGCGTGATCATCGGCCAGCCCTTGGGAATGACCCAGCGCCGCGTCTCGCGGGATGTGATCAGCAGGATCTCAAGTCCGGCCTTGCCCTCGCGCCAGGGCAGGGCGGCGTACTGCTGGCGATGCCTGACCCACTCCAGCCCGCGCAGCCGGTCGCGAACCCGGCCGATCAGGCCGCGTCCCTTGCGCATGCGAGCTGTCAGTTTCTGGAGCAATCGCCGTCTTCGAATCAATGGGTGGTCAGGCAGGATCAGGCCGCTGGAGAGTCCGGTCCATAGGTCTCCGCGCAGCAGGCCGCGGCAAGGGGAAGAGTTCGCGATGTCCGGGAGAAATGGCGCGAATGACGGGACTCGAACCCGCGACCTCCGGCGTGACAGGCCGGCGCTCTAACCAACTGAGCTACATCCGCTAAGATGTTCCGCCTTTCGGCGAGGGGCGTCTGATAGGTCCCGGACTCCGGGCTGTCAACAGGTCAGGCGGGGATCAGGTAGTGAAACGGCGCCGCCGGTCCCGTCGCCAGGGAGAAGGCGGCCCACAACCCCGTCACAACAAGGCCGGTGGTGAAGAAAGCGACGGCGTAGGGCAGCAGGGTCGAGAGCAGACCGCCCACGCCCATCCCCGGCGCCCATCGCCGCGCGAAGCCCAGGATCAGGATAAAGTAGGGCGTCATCGGTGACATGATCACCAGGCTCGAATCGCCCATGCGGTAGGCGGCGGTGGTCATTTCCGGGCTGACTCCCAGCAGCATCAGCATCGGGACCAGCACAGGCCCCAGCGCAGCCCATTTGGCCGAGGCCGAGGCGATGAACATGTCCAGCGCCGCACCGAGCACCGTGACGCCCAGCAGGATGAAGGCCAGCGGCAGGCCGGACTCGCGAAGGGCGTCCGCGCCCTTGATCGCCGTGATGGCCCCCAGGTTCGACCAGTTGAACATGGCGATGAAGTGCGACGCGACAAAGGCCAGCACGATGTAGGGCGCCATGGCGGCGATCGACTCGCTCATCAGCCTGACAACGTCGGCGTCCTTGCGGATCGCGCCCGTACGCCAGCCGTAGACGCAGCCGCTGAGCAGGAAAAGGACGAAGAAGCCTGACACCAGTGACCGGAAGAAGGGCGTGATCTGGGCCGGACCGACGGCGTCAGCGTCCCGCAGCGGCGCGCCGGGCACCAGCACGAGGGCGGCCCAGACGGCGATCACGGCGAGGGCCGTCAGCCCGGCCATCAGCAGGGCGCCCCTGGGCGAGGTCACCGGGCTCTCGTCGGCCGTCGGCGCAGCGGGCGCGGCCGGCGCCGCCCAGGGACCGAGGCGAGGCTCGACCACCTTCTCGGTGATCCACCAACCGACCAGGGTGAAGGCCACGGCGCCGGTGGCGGTGAAATACCAGTTGCCGGCGATATTGGCGGTCCAGGTGGGGTCCAGCAGACGCGCCGCCGGTTCGGTGAAGCCCAGGATCAGGGCGTCGAACTGGCCGGGCAGGGGGTTGCCGGCGAAGGAGGCGATGGTCGCCGCGTAGGCGCAAGCGAGCCCGGCGATGGGGTGTCGGCCGGCGGCGGCGAACACAACCGCAGCCAGGGGCGGCAGCACCACGATTCCCGAATCGGCGGCATGGTTGGACAGCAGTCCGATGAGCAGCACGATCGGCGTCAGCAGCGCCCTGGGTGCGGCCTTGACCATGCCGGCGATGGCCGCCGACAGCAGCCCGACCCGCTCGGCGACGCCCGCGCCGAGCATCACCAGCAGCACCAGCCCCAGCGGGGCGAAGCCGGTGAAGGTCTTGGCCATCTCGGTCAGCAGCGTGCGGATGTTTCCCGGCGCCAGCAGGCTCTGGGCGACCAGCACCTCCTTTGTCACCGGGTTGGTCGCCGACACGCCGAGCGCCGAGCAGGCGACGCTGGCGATCACCAGCCCGCCGATCAGCCAGAGGAAGATGAACACCGGATCGGGCAGCCGGTCGCCGAAGCGTTCCACGGCGTCCAGCAGGCGAATCCCCAGCGGGCGTTTGGTCACGAATTGTCCCCCGACATCGCCGACGATGACGCCGGACGGGGCAAGTCTGCACGAGGCCGCGAGCATCGCAAGTCACCCAAAGCCGTCATCCTCGCCCCGGTGGCGAGGACCCCTCATTCGGCCCCAGGCGCGGCTCTCCGGCTGGATGTGTTGGGGACGGGTCGAGAGGGGTCCCCGGGACAAGCCCGAGGATGACGATGGAGAATGGTTCCCAACCCGCAACACGACGTTTGAACCCCTCACGGCCTTGGGCTAGAAGGGCCGCGACTCCTTACCGGGATGCCCATGGACGCCTTCCTCCTCCAGTACCTGCCGATCGTGATCTTCCTCGGGATCGCGGCAGCCCTCGGCGTGGCCTTCATCCTTGCCGCCTTCGTCTTCGCGCCCAGCGCGCCGGACACGGAAAAGCTCTCCGCCTACGAGTGCGGGTTCAACGCGTTCGACGATGCGCGGATGAAGTTCGACGTCCGGTTCTACCTGGTCTCGATCCTGTTCATCATCTTCGACCTGGAAGTGGCCTTCCTGTTTCCGTGGGCGGTGCCGCTGATGAAGCTGCCGCACGACCAGAGCGTCTATGCCTTCTGGTCGATGATGGGCTTCCTCGGCGTGCTGACCGTCGGCTTCATCTACGAGTGGAAAAAGGGAGCCCTGGAATGGGAGTGATCGTTCCTGCCGGGGCTGCTGGCCGCACGACGGTCGAGGGCTATGACCCCAAGGTCCACGACCCCTATTTTGACGGCGTCTCGCAACAGCTGGCCGACAAGGGCTTCATCACGGCCTCGGCCGATGACCTGATCACCTGGGCCCGCACCGGTTCGCTGATGTGGATGACCTTCGGCCTGGCCTGCTGCGCGGTCGAGATGATGCAGGCCTCGATGCCGCGCTATGACCTTGAGCGCTATGGCTTCGCGCCCCGCGCCAGCCCGCGTCAGAGCGACGTGATGATCGTCGCCGGCACCCTGACCAACAAGATGGCCCCGGCCCTGCGCAAGGTCTACGACCAGATGCCGGAGCCCAGGTACGTGATCTCCATGGGCAGCTGCGCCAACGGCGGCGGTTACTACTATTACAGTTACAGCGTGGTGCGCGGTTGCGACCGGATCGTGCCGGTGGACATCTATGTCCCGGGCTGCCCGCCGACCGCCGAGGCGCTGGTCTACGGCGTGCTGCAGCTGCAGAAGAAGATCCGGCGCACGGGGACCATCGAGCGATGAGCAAGGACCTCGACGCCCTCGGCCAGGCGATCGTCGCCAACAGCGCCGGCGCGATCACCAGCCACGAGGTGGCCTTCGGCGAACTGACCCTGACCGGCCCGGCCGGCCGGGTGGTGCAGGCGCTGACCTTCCTGCGCGACCATCAGGACTACCGCTTCCACCAGCTGGTCGACCTGTGCGGCGTCGACTATCCGGAACGGCCGCTGCGCTTTGACGTGGTCTACCACCTGCTGTCGATGGTGAAGAACCATCGCATCCGCCTCAAGGTCCAGACCGACGAGGACACGCCGGTCCCCAGCGTCGCCGGGCTGTTCCCCGCCGCCAACTGGTTCGAGCGCGAGGCGTTCGACATGTACGGCGTCTTCTTCAGCGACCACCCGGACCTGCGCCGGCTGCTGACCGACTACGGCTTCCACGGCCATCCGCTGCGCAAGGACTTCCCGATGACCGGCTACGTCGAGGTCCGCTACGACGACGAGCTGAAGCGGGTGGTCTACGAGCCGGTCAAGATCGCCGAATTCCGCCAGTTCGACTTCACCTCGCCGTGGGAGGGCGCGACCTACGCGCTGCCTGGCGACGACAAGGCGAGTTGAGCATGAGCAAGCCGCCGACCCATCCGGCCGCCCAGATTCGCGGCGCGATCGCCTTCTCCCTGGTGACCTTTTCGACCGCCTTCCTGATGACGGTCGGCGCCCGGCTGACCAACTGGTTCACCGACGCGCCCAAGATGGCCAACACCGAGACCACGGGCGTGTCGATCATGGTCGCGGTGGTCACCCTGGCGCTGGGCTTCAGCCTGCGCCGCATGACGCTGATGGAGTTCCGCAGCGCCCTGCTGGGCGGCGCGGCCGTGCTGCTGGCGATCAGCCTGTCGGGCGCGGTCAATACCGACAGCCTGACCGGCGTGTTCACCTTCATTTTCCTTCTGGGCCTGCTGCTGCTGGCCGCGGGCGTGTTTGTCTCATGGCGCATGGGTGTGCGCGGGATCGGTGAGAACGATGAGTGACGTGACGGCCCTGCCGGCCATCCCGGAAACCCCGGTCCGCAAGTTCAACATCAACTTCGGCCCGCAGCACCCGGCCGCGCACGGCGTGCTGCGCCTTGTGCTGGAGCTGGACGGCGAGGTCGTCGAGCGGGTCGATCCGCACATCGGCCTCTTACATCGCGGCACCGAGAAGCTGATGGAGGCCCGTACCTACCTCCAGAACATCCCGTATTTCGACCGTCTCGACTACGTCGCCCCGATGAACCAGGAGCACGCCTTCGTGCTCGCCATCGAGAAGATGATGAACCTGGAGGTCCCCGAGCGGGGCCAGTTGATCCGGGTGCTGTTTTCCGAAATCGGCCGCATCCTGAGCCACCTCCTGAACGTCACCACCCAGGCTATGGACGTCGGCGCGCTCACCCCGCCGCTCTGGGGCTTCGAAGAGCGCGAAAAGCTGATGGTGTTCTACGAGCGGGCCTCAGGCGCCCGCCTGCACGCCAACTACTTCCGCCCGGGCGGCGTGCGCCAGGACTTGCCGCCGGCCCTGATCCAGGACATCGGGGAGTGGGCCGAGGCCTTCCCCAAGGTGCTGGACGACATCGAGGGCTTGGTTACGGGCAACCGCATCTTCAAGCAGCGCAACGTCGATATCGGCGTCGTCGCCAAGGCCGACGCGCTGGCCTGGGCCTTTACCGGGGTGATGCTGCGCGGCTCAGGCGTCCCCTGGGACCTTCGCCGCAACCAACCCTACGAGTGCTACGACGAGATGGAATTCGACATTCCGCTCGGCGTCCACGGCGACTGCTATGACCGCTACCTCTGCCGCGTTTACGAGATGCGGGAGTCCGCGAAGATCATCATCCAGTGTATCGAGCGCCTGAAGAAGACGCCCGGCCTGGTGCTTTCCGAGGACCACAAGGTCACGCCGCCGCGCCGCGGCGAGATGAAACGGTCGATGGAAGCCCTGATCCACCA
>JBKJII010000041.1:0-4838 GCA_046598505.1 Caulobacter sp.
GGTGGAAAGATTGTCGCATCGGACTTGGCGCCGCAGAAGCGTCAGTCACGCCAACGGGCCTCAAGACCATTGCGACAATCTTTCCACCCCACATGCGTTCGACGGGCGTTGGCCTGTCCAATGCCGTCGCCAGCGTCGGCGCCATCAGCGCGCCGTTCATCATCCCGGTGATCGCCATGCCCTACGGTTGGCGGGGCGCCTTTGTTCTGGCAGGCTTGGCCGGTCTGGTCTGGTCGGTCGCCTGGATGCTCACAAGCCGGAACATCCGCTTCGAGGATGGTCCCGTGGCCCTCGCCGATACCGGCGCTGACCGGTCCGGATCGATCCTTCGGGCGAAGGCGACCTGGGCCGTGGCCGGCGCCAAGCTGCTGAGCGACTCCACCTGGTGGCTATTGCTGTTCTGGATGCCAGACTTCCTCCATCGCCAGTTTGGCCTCACCGGCATCGACATCGCTCCGCCCCTGGCCCTGGCCTACACAGGCGCGGCACTGGGTGCGGTGTTCAGTGGCGGGCTGGCCACCTGGTTCCTGCGCCGCGGGGTTCCGGTCAACCGGGTCCGCAAGACGGCCATGTTGATAAGTGGCGTCCTGGTGCTGCCCCTGCCCCTCGCGCTGCAGGCCGGGACCCCTCTGGTCGCGGCGGCGGTCCTTGCACTGGTGCTGGCCGCCCACCAGGGCTTCTCGACCAATCTTTTCGCCATGATCGCCGACGTGACGGACCGGGCCAGAATCGGGCGCGTGACGAGCTTTGGCGCCTTCAGCGGCAACATCGGCGGCATGGCCATGCTCAAGATCGCCGGGCTGGTTCTCGCTGCCGGCCTTGGTTACCTGCCGCTGTTTGTGTTCGCGTCGCTCTCCTACCTGCTGGCGCTGGCCTGGATCCAGCTGCTGCTGCCGAGACTTGAGCCGGTCGAGGGCTTCCCGGATGGTGGACGGCCTGAATCGCCCCTAGCCCGGTGACGGCGTGGTCGACCCGGCCCCATTGAGCGGACCATGCTCAATCCGCGGCAGGACGTGCCGGGCGAAGAGATCCGCCTCGGCTGCATGAGGGTAGCCCGACAGGATAAAGGCCTCAATGCCCAGATCGCGGTAGTCGTTGAGCTTGGCCAGAACCTGGTCCGGATCACCGACAATGGCGGCGCCGCATCCCGAGCGCGCCCGTCCGACGCCGGTCCAGAGACTGGCCTCGGCATAGCCATCATCGGCGGCCGCCTCGCGCAGCGCCGCCTGGGCCTGAACGCCGACCGACTTGGAATCGAGCGACTTCGTGCGGATTGCAGCGCCGGTTGCCGCATCGAGCTTCGAGAGCAGCCGGTCCGCCGCCGCACGCGCCTCGGTCTCCGTCTCCCGCACAATCATGTGCGCCCTGTAGCCGAACTTCAGGGTACGGCCGTACTTCGCCGCTCGATGGGTCATGTCACCGATGATAGCCGCGATGACCTCCCGTCGATCAGGCCACATCAGAAACACATCGGACCCCTGGGCCGCCACCTCGCGGGCGTCTTCAGACAACCCGCCTAAATAGAGCAGCGGCGCCCTGCCGGACAGGGTCGTCACCCGGGGTGGGTCCAGCTTGAGCTTCCAGAATTCCCCGTCGTGGTCGAGCGGCTGACCGTTCAACATGGTCTTGAGGATCGTCATGGCCTCGAGGGTGCGCGCGTATCGTGGTGCGGACGCCAGCCGTTCGCCGGGCATGTCGGACGAAATGATGTTGATCGTCAGCCTGCCCCCCAGCATCTGGTCGATCGTGGCGATCTGGCGGGCCAGCTGGGGCGGCCACATTTCGCCGATGCGAACGGCCATCAGGAGCCGCATTCGCTTCAGCATCGGTGCGATGCCAGCGGCAAAGGCTGTCGTATCGATGCCCAGATCGTAGCCTGACGGCAGCAGAATGTTGTCGAATCCGCCGGCCTCGGCCTGCATCACGATATCGCGGCAATGCTCCCAGCTGGACTTCAGCATCGGGTCGGGCACGCCCAGGAATTCGTAGTCATCGTCGCAAAGGGCGGAGAACCAGGAGACTTCACACGGCGGACGGATCACGGCAGCGGTTCTCCCATCGACGCGACAAGAACCGCGTACCAGTCGATCCGGCTCCACCGGGGTTTGAAGGCGTCAGGGACCTCGGCGATCCGCTCGGGCCGCTGGGTGCCGACGATGGGGATCGGGCGCACAGGGTGGGCCATGATCCAGCTGTAGGCCGCCGCCGCACGGGAAACGCCAGCCTCTTCAGCCTTGGCGTCCAGAGCCTTGGCAACGGCGTGGGCCCGATCGTCGCGCGGGTCCCCCAGCCGGCCGCCGCCGAGAGGCGACCAGGCCAGCACGGTCATCCCTCGGGCCAGCGCCTGATCGAACACGCCATCCCGCAGGGGCGCTATCGCCATGGGCGAGAATTCAGGCTGACAGGAAACGACCGGCAGGTCGCAATGGGCGGCCAGCACCTCGACCTGTGACGGCGTGAAGTTTGACACGCCGATCGCGCCGATCTTGCCCGCCGCGTGCGCACGGGAAAGGGCGGCGCCCGTCTCTGCCGGGTGGGTCAGCATGTCGGGCCGATGAATCTGCCAGAGCGCAACCTGCTCCAGGCCCAGCCGCTTGAGTGAACTGTCGATCGCCGAGGTGACATAGTCGGCGCTGGAATCGTAAGGCACGCCCATGACGATGCCGCCCTTGGTGGCGATGACCATGCGGGAAGCGAGCGAACGGCTCTGAGCCAGCACACGGCCTAGAAGCGCCTCGGCGGCTCCGAACGGCTCGCCATTGTCAGGGCCGTAGATGTCCGCGGTGTCAAACAGCGTGACCCCCGCATCAAGCGCCGCATTCACCCGCGCCTCGGCGGCGGCGAGATCATCGCCGGAGAAACGCCACATGCCCCAGGCAATGGAGGAGACCAGGGGCCCGTTTGCATGGAGGGGACGCGTCGCTGGTGGTTGGGGAAGATGTGTCATTGGTTGTCCTGAAGCCCCCGATAGCGTGGTCATTATCGCTCCGCCGTGGTCACAGCTAGGCCGCCGACTGCGTCAAAGGGAAGGTGAATTGCCCTTGGGCCGACAGCACCGAGACAACGGGTCAACGCTCACCGAGGAATACCCGAACTGCCGACAGGAAGGCCGGAAAATTCTCGCGGCGGATATTGTGGCCAGCGTCGCGGATCTGAACGGCGGAAATGGTCGGGTTGATCCGACACGCCTCGTCGACGATCGACGGCGTGACGATCCCGCCCCGGTCAGGCTCCCCGAAGATCAGCAGCGTCGGCGCAGTGATGCTGGTGATCGTGTCCTGCCAGGGCGTTTGGTAACCGGGCATTGCCTCCGGATCGACCTGTCTCTTGCTGGCCGTCCAGGCGGGAAACTCGTCAGCATGCCAGGCTGGCGAAGTGTTGCGCCCCATGCCGGTGATCTCCGCATCCGACATGGCCTGGAAGGCCGCCACCTGATCCCGGAACTTTCGCCGGCGGAACTCGGCCGCCTCCGGGTCGGCGAGTGGCAGGAACGGCGGGTCCTCGAGCACGACCTTCGACGCCCGGCCGGGGTAGGCGTTGGCGAAGTCGGCGGTGGCCCGGGCGCCGATGGAGTGGCCCATGACAACAGGCCATTCCAGGCCCAGGTGATCGATGGCCTCGGCGATGTCCCGCCCCGGGTCATGCGGCGTCGCAGGCGATATCCGCGAACTGTCGCCATGTCCCCGGGCATCCAGCATGATGACGTCGAAGTCCGGAGCCAGGGCGGCCGCCAGCCTGCTCCAGCAAAGGCCGTTGTCGGTCAGGCCGTGCGAGAGCACGAGCGGCGGTCCATCGCCGCCTGTCCGGTGATACGCCAGATGCCCGCCCGTGACCGGCAGGACGCCGGGTCGCCAAGTCGCTGCCCCGCCGCCACCGCCACCCCCCGGGACGGTCACCAGGCGTAGGCCTCGGGCGCGGGCCCGCTGGCCGGGAAGATCGCGTCGATCGCGTCCAGTACGTCATGGTCGAGGCGGATGCCGGGTACGTGCAGCATCGAGGTCAGCTGGTCCAGACTTGCCGGCCCGATGATCGTCGCGGTCACGCCCTCCTGATGTAGCAGCCAGGCAAGCGCCACGGCGGCGGGCTGCTCCCCCAGGCTTCGACAGAGGGCTCCAAAGCTGGAAAGCTGGTCGGACCGGGAGGCCGCTTCCGCCCTGGCAGCGGCCGCCTGTCTCCGACCGTCCGGGTCCGGGGACGTCCCGGCGAGCAGGCCCCCGGCCAGCGGGCTCCAGGGGATCAGGCCAAGGCCATATTCGCGGCACGCGGGGATCACCTCCAACTCGGCGCGGCGTTCCAGCAGGTTGTAGAGGCCCTGCTCGGACACCAGACCCAACCGACCTCTCGCAGCCGCCTTCTCATTCGCCTGGGCGATCTTCCAGCCAGGAAAGTTGCTCGAGCCAACATAGGTGATCTTGCCCTGGCTGATGAGCCGGTCCATCGCCTGCCAGATCTCTTCGATCGGCGCAGTCCGGTCGATGTGATGCATCTGGTAAAGATCGATATAGTCGACCTTGAGACGCTTGAGGCTGGCGTCGCAGGCCATCTGGATGTGCCTGGCCGACAGGCCTCGATCATTGATGTCATCCGACATCGGCTCATGAACCTTGGTGGCGAGGACAATTCGATCGCGCCGTCCACGGTCCTCGGCGAGCCAGTTGCCCAGAAGGGCCTCCGTCGCGCCCACGCCGAGATGTCCGCCGTACTGGTTGGCCGTGTCGATGAAGTTGATGCCGCCGGCGACTGCCGCGTTGAGGATCGCAAAGCTGTCCTGTTCCGAGGTGCGCGGGCCGAAATTCATCGTGCCGAGGCACAGTTCACTGACCTTCAACGCTGATCGG
>JBKJII010000183.1:0-6614 GCA_046598505.1 Caulobacter sp.
GAAGTTGCCGAGCGCCACCGCCGCGCCACGGTCGGCGGCGGTGAGGGTCTTCCAGCCATGGACAATCCGCAGGGTCATCAGGCCGCCCGGCGCGGAACCATGATGGTCGCTTCGCCATCGAGCACTGTCTTGCCGCCGACGGTGCAGACGGTCGACAGCGTGGCGCGGGCCTTCTCGGCGTCGAGCGCGATGATCGTGGCCGTCACGGTGACCTCGTCGCCGATCTTGACCGGGCGGCGGAAGCTCAGGGTCTGGCCGATGTAGATGGCGCCTGGGCCTGGCAGCTTGCCGGCGATCAGGGCCGAGATGTAGGCGGCCGACAGCATGCCGTGGGCGATACGGGTCTTGAACGGCGTGGTCGCGGCGAAGGCCTCGTCCAGATGCACCGGGTTATGGTCGCCGCTGACGTCGGCGAAAGCCTGGATGGCCGCCTCGTCCACGGTGCGGGTCAGGTCCGCCGACTGGCCGACGGTGAGGTCTTCAAAAAACATGGCCGACATCGCGTGCTTCCTCGTGTTTGTCGTGTCTACCAGACCAGATCGGCGATGGCGTAGCGGGCCTTCACGCCCTCGGCGGCCAGCAGGGCGTCGACGGCCGGTGCGGACAGCCTGCCATCCGGGCCGAGCGCCGCCTCGCCGTGAATGCCCTTGGCGACGAAGAGGCAGTCAAGCCCCCGCTCCTCGGCGCCCTGGACGTCGGTATGGACGCCGTCGCCGATGCACAACACCCGGTGCGGATCGGGCGCACGGCCCAGCAGCCGCGCAGCCTCGGCCAGCGCCAGGTCGTAGATCGGAGCATAGGGCTTTCCGGCCATCAGCACCTCGCCGCCCATGTCCTTGTAGAGATCAGCCAGGGCGCCGCCGCAGTAGATCAGCCGGTCGCCGCGCTGGACCACCCGGTCGGGGTTGGCGCAGATCATTGTCAGCTTGCGTGAGGCCGGTTCGACGAACCGGGCGCGGTAGTCCTCCGGCGTCTCGACCTCGTCGTCATAGGGACCGGTCACGGCGATGAAGCTGGCCGCCTCGGGGTCGCACGGGACGAGGCCCAGGCCGTCGTAGAGGATGCCGTCGCGGTCCGGACCTATGATCCAGGCCGGACCCGGCGCCCGCTCGCCCAGCAACACACGGGTGGCGTCCCCGGAGGTCACCAGGGTGCTCCAGGCCTCGCGCGGCACGCCCAGGTCGTCGAGCTGGGGGACAACGTCGTGGGCCGGCCGCGGCGAGTTTGAGATCAGCACCACCGGCCCCTTCTCCGCGCGAAACCGCGCCAGGGCGGCGCAGGCGTCGGGAAAGCTCTCCCGGCCATTGTGGATCACGCCCCAGACGTCGCTGAGCAGCACATCATAATGGTCGGCAAGATCGGCGAGGCCGGCGGGCAGAGCGGTCATGGGTTCCGGCTAACGATCCCATGGCGGCGGGTCAATGTTGAGTCCTTGGAGACGCTCGCATGAGGCTCGCTCCCCAGGATGACGTAGAGGGTGGGGCCTCAAGGATGTCCGCCATGGTGAGGAGCGCTCGAAGTGCGCGTCTCGAACCATGCACTCGGCTCGCCTGATTGCAGATTTCGCCCGGCGCTCAACGAGCCGCGTCATTGTCCCAGGTCATATCGCGCTTTGTCGAAGGCTGAGACCCTGCCCGCTCAGACGGAGCGGCGCATCCGATGCTTGCTATCGCAGTGAACGCCGCAGGCCGGCTACCAGCCCGACGCCCGGCGCAGGGTGGTGCGCATGAACTCGGCGGGGGGATCGGCTTCGGCGAGGATGGCGTCGCGGATGGCGCGCGGCTCGCCGAACAGGTGGCCCTGGCCGAAGGCCATGTCGAGCTCAAGGATATCGACCACCTGCCGCTCGCTCTCGACCTTTTCGATGATCACCTCGACGCCGTAGCGGCGGGTCAGGCGGGCAAAGTCGGAGGCGTGCAGGTCCGGCAGCGAGCGGATAACCAGACGGCCTTCGCTCTCCTCCAGCTGGTCGAGCAGCATCTGGGCGCCGACCTTGATGAACTTGATGTCCGAACGGGCCAGATCCTGGAAATCGAGGTCCAGGTCGATGACCTTGTCGAGGCTGAAGCGGAAGCCGAGGTCGGCCAGCCGGGCCATGTGGCGCGCCTCGACCGCGCCGCGACGTTCGAACGCCGCCTGGCCCAGTTCGAAGATCAGGGCGCCGGCCATGTCCTTGTTGGCCGACAGGAAGTCGAGGAACTGCGGGAAGAAGGTCTCGTCCGACAGGCTGGCCAGCGAGATGTTGCAGAAGATGCCGATCTTGCGGTCCTGCTTGGCCAGACGGCGGACGATCTGCACGCAGCGGAACAGCAGCAGATTGTCGATCGAGGCGACCAGCCCCTCGGGCTCGGCCACGGACAGGTACTCAGCGGGCATCATCACCCGGCCGGTCTCGTCGCGCAGGCGCGAGAAGCTTTCGTAGAACACGGTGCGGCGCTGCGGCAGCGAGACGACCGGCTGCAGGTAGAGATCGACGCGGTTGCCGGCGAGGGCGTCCTTGACGGTGTCGAGCAGCGCGGCCGACTGCGGGCCACGGCCCAGGGCGTGTGGCGCGGTAGCGGCGACCCGGTCGGAGAGCTGGCTCTCCATCTTCTCGGCCATCCGCTGGACGGCGTCTTCCAGCGAGTGAACCTCGCTGGTCAGTTCCTCGGAGCGGCGCAGGGCGTCGGCGGTAACCGTGTCGACCACCTCGCCGAGGCGCTGGTCGATCTTTTCCAGCTGGCGGGCGAGGATCAGATGGGCTTCGCGGATGTTGTCCAGGTCACCGCGAATTTGGGCATTGTTGATCGTGCCGCCGATAAGGCCGTGGAAGGCGAACGCGAGACCGAGCCCGCCAATGAGCGCCGCGATGCCCGCACCGGCGCCGTAACCGTAGCGCCACATCAGGAACGCCACAGCCAGGGTGATACAGAAGTAGGCGCCGCTCAGCAGCGCAAGGGTGAGCCTTTGCATCGTCCCGCCTGCACGAATCGTCCGGAGTATCCGATGCGTCGCATCATGGTGTCCAAGGTATTAACGCCGCACTGCCGTGCAGGAAGGAGCGAACGCCATCGACAGGGTCGCAACGCAATGATAATCATTCGCAATCACAGTCGGTGCGTCCATGTCTGAAGCCGCCATTCTTGATGAAGTCGTCGTCCCCGCCCCCGTCACCCGGGGCGAGGTGATCGATGTCGGGCTGCTGAGCGCCGCCCCGGTCGGCGCGCGCGGCGTCATCGCTCGGGTGTCGGCCTTCGAGGGCGCCCTGCCCGCCGCTGAACTGGAGCGCCGGCTGCTCGAGCTCGGCTTCGTCGAGGGCGCGGCGGTCGAAGTGCTGGAAGAAGGCCTGTTCGGCCGCGACCCCATCGCCGTACGGCTCGACGACATGCGAGTGGCCATCCGCCGCCGTGAGGCCGCCGCCATCCAGATCCGCTTCGATTCCGGGAAAGCCGGCGCTTGACCGACGCGGCCCTCGCCCCTGCGCGGATGGCGCTGGTGGGCAATCCCAACACCGGCAAGACCGCCCTGTTCAACGCCCTGACCGGCAGCCGCCAGAAGGTCGCCAACTATGCCGGCGTCACCGTCGAGCGGAAGGAAGGCGTGCTGACCACCCCGTCGGGCCGGGTGATCCATGTGCTCGACCTGCCCGGCACCTATTCCCTGCGCGCCCGCAGCCCGGACGAAGCGGTCACCCGTGACGCCGTGCTCGGCCGGCTGGCGGGCGAGACGCCCCCGGACGTCATCGTCTGCGTGGCCGATGCGACCAACCTGCGGCTGGTGCTGCGGCTGGCGCTTGAGCTGAAGCAGGTCGGCCGGCCGTTCGTGCTGGCGCTGAACATGTTCGACATCGCCCAGCGCCAGGGCCTGCGCATCGACCTCGAGGGCCTGTCCCGCGAGATCGGCGCCCCGATCGTCACTACGGTCGCCACGCGCAAGCGCGGGATCGAGGAACTGGTGGCCCAGGCGGAGTCATTGGCCGACACCATGCCGCCGGGCGAAAACGTCTGGCACGAGCCCACTGCGGCCGAGATCCGCCACGCCCACGCCGAGGCCCAGCGGATTCTGAAAGCTCACGTGCGACCGGCCGAGCGGCCCGACACCTGGACCAGCCGCATCGACGGCGTCCTCCTGCATCCGGTCGGGGGCCTGCTGATCCTCTCGGCGATCATGTTCGTGATGTTCCAGGCCGTCTTCGCCTGGGCGACGCCGGTCGCCGACCTGATCGAGGCCGGGTTCACGGCCCTTGGCGGGCTGGTGGCGACGGTGACGCCGGACGGCCTGTTGCGCAGCCTGCTGGTCGACGGCCTGATTGCCGGGGTCGGCAGCGTGCTGGTGTTCCTGCCGCAGATTCTGACGGTGTTCTTCTTCATCCTGCTGCTCGAGGACAGCGGCTACATGGCCCGGGCCGCGTTCCTGATGGACCGGATCATGGGCGCCGCAGGCCTGCACGGCCGGGCCTTCATCCCGTTGCTGTCGAGCCATGCCTGCGCCATTCCAGGCGTCATGGCCGCGCGCGTCATCGACCAGAAGCACGACCGGCTGACGACCATCCTGATCGCGCCGTTGATGACCTGCTCGGCCCGGATCCCGGTCTACACCCTGATCATCGGCGCGCTGATCCCGCGGACGACGGTCTGGGGCGTGCTGAATCTGCAAGGGCTGGTGATGTTCGGCCTCTACGCCGCCGGCATCCTGTCGGGGCTGATCGTCGCCGTCGTCATCCGCACCGTCTTCTGGAGAAGCCAGTCGGAGCCTTTCATGATGGAGCTGCCGACCTACCGTTGGCCGGACCCGGAGAACGTGCTGCGCAATCTGTGGCAGCGGGCGTGGATCTTCATCAACCGCGCGGGCCGGATCATCCTGCCCCTGATGGTGCTGGTCTGGGTGCTGTCGACCTTCCCCTATCCGCCGGAAGGCGCGACGGGGCCGGCCATCGACTACAGTTTCGCCGGCATGATCGGCCACTTCATCCAGCCGCTGCTCGCCCCGATCGGATTCAACTGGCAGATGGCCGTGGCCCTGGTGCCCGGCATGGCCGCCCGCGAGGTCGCTGTAGCGGCGTTGGGCACGGTCTACGCTGTCGGCGCTGCGGACGGTGCGGGACAGGCCACCCTCGCCTCGATCCTGCATACGCAGTGGAGCCTGGCCACCGGCCTGTCGTTCCTCGCCTGGTATGTGTTCGCGCCGCAGTGCGTGGCGACCCTGGGCGTGGTCAAGCGCGAGACCAACAGCTGGGTCTGGCCGACCGTGATGTTCGCCTACATGTTCGGCTTGGCCTATGCGGCCTCGCTGGCGACCTACTGGGGCGCCGTCGCGCTCGGCTGGGGCTAGCGGGTCGGGACCGGCACGTCGCCACGGTAGTCGTAGAAGCCGCGGCCAACCTTCTTGCCCAGCCAGCCGGCCTCCACATACTTCACCAGCAGCGGACACGGGCGGTATTTGCTGTCCGCCAGACCCTCATGCAGCACGTTCATGATCGACAGCACCGTGTCCAGGCCGATGAAGTCGCCCAGTTCGAGCGGGCCCATCGGATGGTTGGCGCCCAGCTTCATCGCCGTGTCGATCGAGTCGACCGTGCCGACGCCTTCATAGAGGGTGTAGATCGCCTCGTTGATCATCGGCACCAGCACGCGGTTGACGATGAACGCCGGGAAGTCCTCGGCGTTGGTCGTGGTCTTGCCCAGCGACTGGGCAAAGGTCACGGCCGTCTCGTAGGTCGCGACATCGGTGGCGATGCCGCGGATCACCTCGACCAGCTTCATCAGCGGGACGGGGTTCATGAAATGCAGGCCGATGAACCGCTCAGGCCGGTCGGTCGTCGAAGCCAGGCGGGTGATCGAGATCGACGAGGTGTTCGAAGCCAGCAGGGTGTTGGGGCCCAGGTGCGGCAGCAGCGAGCGGAAGATCGACTTCTTGATCTCTTCGTTCTCGGTGGCCGCTTCGATGGCGATGTCCGCGCTGGCCACGGCTTCGAGCGAGGCCGGCTTGATGCGGACGAGCGCCGCCTTCATCGCCGCGTCGTCGATCAGGCCACGGCTGACCTGACGCGCCATGTTGTGTTCGATCTGGCTGATGCCGGCGGTGATCCTGTCGCCGTCCAGGTCGTTGAGAAGCACGTCATAGCCGGCGAGCGCGCTGACGTGCGCGATGCCCGATCCCATCTGACCGGCGCCGATGACGCCGACCGACTTGATATCCGCCATGAAGTCTCGCCCTTGACGACGACGCGGTGTTTTCCGGGAGGCCCGCGCCGAACTCTTGTGGCGGCTTTCTAGCACGAGAGTCCTGACACGCGCCAAGACCTTTGCTGCGATGCAGCGGAGAGGCCGCTCCGGACCACGAAAAAGGCCCGGCGGGTGAGCGCCGGGCCGTGTCAATTCGCGGGGACATGTACAGCAGGTACGTGTCCCCGATGTCAGCGCTCAGGGTGAGGGACACGCACCGAAGGCGGTACATGTCCCCGCCGACTACCCCAGCGCGGCCATCAGGTCCGGCACGGCGGTCTTGTAGTCCGCTACCAGACCGTAGTCGGCGACCTGGAAGATCGGCGCGTCGGCGTCCTTGTTGATCGCGACGATCACCTTGGAGTCCTTCATGCCGGCGAGGTGCTGGATGGCGCCCGAAATGCCGATGGC
>JBKJII010000237.1:0-1821 GCA_046598505.1 Caulobacter sp.
CGTGCATCCCCACTATGTCCGCACGACCCAGACCCTGGCCCATGCCGAGGGTATGGACGTGGTCGCCCTCGCCGCCGCCGTCGACGCGGGGGATGCGGTCATCGCCGCCATCGACGCGGACACCGCCTGCGTCGTGGTCCAGACCCCCAACGTGTTCGGCACGGCCACGGACGTGACGAAGATCGCCGAGGCCGCGCACGCCGCCGGGGCCCTGCTGATCGTGGTCACGACCGAGGCCATCTCGTTCGGCCTGCTCAAGTCGCCGGGCGAGATGGGCGCGGACATCGCTGTGGCCGAGGGTCAGTCGATCGGCAACGCCCTGAACTACGGCGGCCCCTACGTCGGCCTGTTCGCCTGCCGCGAAAAGCTGATCCGCCAGGCGCCGGGCCGGCTCTGTGGCGAGACCGTCGACGCTGACGGCCGCCGGGGCTTCGTCCTGACCCTGTCGACCCGCGAGCAGCACATCCGCCGCGACAAGGCGACGAGCAACATCTGCACCAACAGCGGCCTCTGCGCCCTGGCCTTCTCGATCCACATGAGCCTGCTGGGCGAGGTCGGCCTGCGCCGACTGGCCGCGCTGAACCACCAGACGGCCCGCAAGCTGAAGTTCGCGCTGGAAGGTGTGCCCGGTGTCGAGATTCTCACGCCCCGCTTCTTCAACGAGTTCGCGGTGAAGCTCGGCAAGCCTGCGGCTCCGGTCGTCGAGGCCCTCGCCGCGAAGGGCGTGCTGGGCGGCGTGCCCTACAGCCGCCTCGACCCGACCGCCGGCCTGGACAACGTCCTGCTGGTCGCCGCGACCGAAACCGTGACCGAAGGCGACATTGCCGCCTTCAAGGCCGCCCTGACCGAGGTGATGGCATGAGCATGATGAACTCCGTCGGCCGCCCGACCGCGCCCGCCCCGACCAACGACTACATCCACCCGACCCTGACCGGCGCCCGCGGGCTGCTGCAGGACGAGGCGCTGATCTTCGAGCTGGGCGGCTGGGACAAGACCGGCGTCGACCTGCCTGAGGCTGACCGGCCCGCCGACGATCTGGACGGGCTGCTGCGCACCGCGCCCATCGGCCTGCCGGGTCTCTCCGAGCCGGAGACGATGCGCCACTATGTGCGCCTCAGTCAAAAGAACCACGCCATCGACCTGGCCCTCTACCCGCTGGGCAGCTGCACGATGAAGCACAACCCGCGCCTCAACGAGAAGGCGGCGCGGATGGCCGGCTTCGCCGACATCCACCCGCTGCAGCCGGTCTCGACCGTGCAGGGCGCGCTGGAGCTGATCGACCGGCTGGCCCACTGGCTCAAGACCTTGACCGGCATGCCCGCCGTGGCCATGACGCCCAAGGCCGGCGCCCACGGCACCAATCCGGCCACCGCCGCCTTCGTCGGCTACAGCGTGGTCGAGATCGCCCAGACGCCGGACGGCCGGGTCGACCTCGCCGATCTCGAGAGCAAGCTGAACGACCAGGTGGCGGCCATCATGGTCACCAACCCGAACACCTGCGGCCTGTTCGAGCGGGACGTCATCGAGATCGCCCGCCTGACCCACGCGGTCGGGGCCTATTTCTACTGCGACGGGGCCAACTTCAACGCCATCGTCGGCCGGGTGCGCCCGGGCGACCTGGGCGTCGACGCCATGCACATCAACCTGCACAAGACCTTCTCCACGCCGCATGGCGGCGGCGGTCCGGGCGCGGGTCCGGTGGTGCTGTCGGCGGCGCTCGCGGCCTTCGCGCCGGCCCCCTGGGTGGTGAGCGGGCCCGATGGCTTCAAGCTGGTGGAGGAGACGCAGGACGAGGCGGCGCAGAGCTTCGGCCGCATGGTC
>JBKJII010000317.1:0-2698 GCA_046598505.1 Caulobacter sp.
GGTGCGGGGCGAGGCCATGATCACCCGCTACGGCCTCGAAGGCAGCGCGATCTACGCCTTGTCGGCTGACCTTCGTGACGCCATCGCCAGGACCGGATCGGCGACCCTGATCGTTGACCTGCGCCCCGATCTTTCCATCGACGCCCTGTCAGCCCGGCTCGCCCGGCCGCGCGGCAAGGACAGCGTGACGAACTGGTTGCGCAAGGCCGCCGGCCTGTCGCCCGAGGCCGTGGGCCTGCTGCGCGAGATCCCGGGCGACTTCCCGACGGGGGCGGACAAACTGGCCCGGCGCATCAAGGCGGTTCGTCTGACCCTGACCGGCGTTCAGGGCATCGCCCGCGCCATCTCCTCGGCCGGCGGCGTCGCGCTGGACCAGGTCGACGACGGCTTGATGCTGAAAGCCCTGCCGGGCGTCTTCGTCGCCGGCGAGATGCTCGACTGGGAGGCCCCGACCGGCGGCTACCTGCTGCAGGCCTCGCTGGCCTCCGGCGTTGTCGCGGCCAGCGGCGTCATCGGCTGGCTGGACCGGGCCTCGGCGAGGGCGGGGTCCTAGTCCTTGGCGCGCTCGAGATAGGAGTTGTCTTCGGTCAGGACGACGATGCGCGTGCCGGCCGCGATATAGGGCGGGACCATCGTCTTCAGGCCGTTCGACAGCAACGCGGGCTTGTAGGACGAGGAAGCCGTCTGGCCCTTCATCGACGGCTCTGTTTCGACGATCTCGAGCGTCGCCGTGCGCGGCAGTTCGATGGCGATGGGCGTCTGGTTGTAGATCGACAGCGAGACGGACATGCCGTCCTGGAGATAGGCGGCGGCGTCGCCGATCACGTCATCGGTCCCGACGTATTGCTCGTAGGTTTCCGGGTTCATGAAGTGGAACCCTTCACCGTCCTTGTAGAGGAAGGTGTGTTCGCGCTGATCGACGATGGCGCGCTCGACCACCTCGGTGGTGCGGTAGCGTTCGGCGACCTTCACGCCGTCGGAGATGCGGCGCATGTTGAGCTGGGTCACCGGCGTGCCCTTGCCGGGGTGGATGTTGTCGACGGTGAGGACGACGTAGAGCTTGTCGTCGAGCTCAACGACGGCGCCTTTGCGGAGCGAACTGGCGGCAACCTTCACGTGATGCGTCCCTGAAGTTCCGTGGCGGCGGATGACAGCGGCCACATTTGTGCTGGAAGAAACTGTTCCTGCGCTCCATAGCGTCCCGAGCAGAAATCTCCAGCAATTCTCGCCCTGGCCCGTCCGCCGTCCGTCATGACGGCCCCGTCTGAACCGGTAGCGCCCGCCTTGACCAACCCTCTTCCGACCCCCTGGTGGCGCGCGGATGTCCACGCCGACCGGCGGCCGTTCCTGCTGGCGCGGAACCGCATCAAGTCGGCGCTGCGGGGGTGGTTCGAGGTCCAGGGCTTTGTCGAGACCGAAGCGGCCTGTCTGCAGATCTCGCCCGGCAACGAGGCTCATCTGCACGCCTTCGCTACCGAGGCGCAGGACCTGGCCGGCGGTCGGCGCCCGCTCTACCTGCACACCTCGCCGGAGTTCGCCTGCAAGAAGCTGCTGGCGGCCGGCGAGCAGAAGATCTTCGAGTTCGCCCGGGTCTGGCGCAACCGCGAGCGCGGACCGCTGCATCATCCGGAATTCACGATGCTCGAGTGGTACCGGGCGGGCGCGCCCTACGAGACCCTGATGGACGACTGCGCAGCGCTCCTGGCGCTGGCGGCGGAGACGATCGGAACCGCGCGGTTCAGCTTTCGCGGCCTCGAGGTTGATCCGTTCACGGCGCCGGAGCGGATCACAGTGGCCGAGGCCTACGACCGTTTCGCCGGCGTCGACCTGCTGGCCAGCATCGCCGCCGACGGTTCCACAGATCGGGACACCCTTGCCGCAGCCGTCGGCGCGACCGGCATCCGCGTGGCCGGCGACGACACCTGGGCCGACGTCTTCAGCCGTGTGATGGTCGAGAAGGTCGAGCCGAACCTCGGCGTCGGTCGGGCGACCGTTCTCTGCGAGTACCCGACCGCTGAAGCGGCGTTGGCCCGGCCCACGGCGCACGACCCGAGGGTCGCGGAGCGGTTCGAGCTCTATGCCTGCGGCGTTGAGCTGGCCAACGCCTTTGGCGAACTGACCGACGCCGCCGAGCAGCGCCGCCGGTTCGAAGCTGAGATGGACGAAAAGGCCCGCGTCTACGGCGAGCGCTATCCCTTGGACGAGGACTTCTTGGCGGCGCTGGAGAGCATGCCGAACGCCTCGGGCGCGGCGCTTGGTTTTGATCGGCTGGCCATGCTGGCGACCGGCGCAGGCCGCATCGAGCAGGTGCTCTGGGTTCCGGTGGCGTCATGAACCTGGACCGGACACTGAGGACCTTGGAAGGCCTTGCCGACATCGGCCTGCTGCCCGCTGATCATCTGCCTGCGCTGGCGCCCGTCGCGGCGCGCTACGCCGTGGCGGTTACCCCGGCGATAGCGGCGCTGATCGATCCCGCCGACCGCGCCGACCCCATCGCGCGACAGTTCCTGCCCGATGTCGCCGAACTTGAAACCTTGGCGATCGAATCTGCCGACCCGGTCGGCGACGAAGCGCACAGCCCGGTCGAGGGCATCGTGCACCGCTATCCCGACCGGGTGCTGCTGAAGCTGACCCACACGTGCGCGGCCTACTGTCGTTTCTGTTTCCGCCGCGAGGTCGTCGGGCCACAGGGCGCGGG
>JBKJII010000323.1:0-3969 GCA_046598505.1 Caulobacter sp.
CTCCACCGCGTTGAGCGCGGGAACGGGGGCTGCGGAAGCCGACATTGGCCTCTGCCTGGTTCGAGCCCCGGATCAAGTCCGGGGTCGCCTGATGGCTCGCTCCTCACCCTGACGAGCAGGGGTGCAGGGCCCCCCTCTCGGTCATCCTGGAGAGGCCCGAAGGGCCGTCTCGAAAGACGCACGCGTCACACTGCCAGCATCCGCTCCAGCCGCCCGGCCTCCAGCACCTTGATCACGCCATAGCCGCGCGCCACCAGCCCCGCCGCCTCCAGCTCGCCCAGCCAGCCGTTCACGGCCTTGCGGGTGACGCCGATCATCTCGGCGAGGTCGGACTGGGAGATGGCGATCTCCCCGCCCCAAAGGCCCCCCAACTGCACCAGCCGTGAGATCAGCCGCTCGCGGGGCTTGAGCGCGATCAGCTCTGCCACGGCCTGGGTGTTCGCACGCAGCTGGCCGTAGACCAGCGCCGACAGGGCTTCCCACAAGCCCGGATGCTGCGCGGCGACCCGGCGCAGGGCGCTGTCGGACAGGGTGAAGACCACCGATGGCGCAGCGGTGATCGCGGTGACGATCCGGGGGCCGCCGCCAAAGGCCGCGCTCTGGCCGATGACGGTCCCGGCCGGCAGCAGACCGATCAGCGCCTCCCGGCCGCCCGGCGCCTGGCCGTAGACCTTCAGCGCGCCCTCGACGACGGCCAGCACCCCCGTCTCCTCGTCGCCCTCGCCATGCATCCACTCCCCGGTGGCGCGGTGCGTCAGCCGGCCGCCCCGCAGAAGGGCGTCGCGCTGACCCTGCGGCTGACGGGCGAACCACGGAATGGCGGCAAGGCGGTCGAGCGATAGGCTGGTCATGCCTGACAGTAACCCAGGTGACATTGTCAGGGCCAGAACCCTGTCTCAATGCGTCAACGACAAGAGGATGCCCGCCATGCTGACCACCGCTCTTCGCATTGATCCCCTGCCCGGCTGCGGCGCTGCGGTGAAGGACGTCGATCTGACCCGGCTGACCGCCGCCGAGGCCGCCACGGTGCGCCAGGCCCTGTTCGACCACGGCATGCTGGTGTTCCGCGGCCAGAGCCTGTCGCCGGAGCAGCATATCGCGCTGGCCGAGGCCATCGCGCCCATCGACATCAACCGCTTCTTCCCGGCCGCGCCGGGCTATCCGATGATCGCCAAGGTCGAGAAGACCGCCGAACAGACGACCAACATCGGTGGCGGCTGGCATACGGACCACAGCTACGACATCGCCCCGGCCATGGGCTCGGTGCTGGTCGCCCGCGACCTGCCGCCCAGCGGCGGCGACACCCTGTTCGCCGACCTGTACGCCGCCTACGACACGCTCGACGCCGAAACCAAGGCGCAGATCGCCGGCCTGCGCGCGGTGCACGGGTCAGACCATGTGTTCGGCGAAAAGGGCGTCTACGCCAGCACCGACCAGCCGGAACTGGCCAAGGGCGGCGTCGAGACGCCGGAGACGGTGCACCCGGTGGTGATCAAACACCCCGGCAGCGGCAAGCCTGTGCTCTATGTGAACCCCAGCTTCACCCTGCGCTTTGAGGGCCAGACCCGCGAGGAGAGCCTGCCGCTGCTGATGAAGCTCTATGCCCACGCCATGAACCCGGCGCACGTCCACACCGTGGTCTGGGAGCCGGGCATGGTGGTCCTGTGGGACAACCGCGCCACCTGGCATTTCGCCAAGAACGACTATCACGGCCACTACCGGCTGATGCACCGGATCACCCTGGCCGGGTGTGCGCTGGAAGCGGCGTAGGCGCCGGTGTGGACATGCACTTCAGTGCGTGTCCCCATCAGCCTGAAGCGGCAGACGACACGTACCGAAGGCGGTAGATGGCCCGGTTGAACCTGTCAGGCCGGCCTCACATCCACCGCCCTGAACTTCACTACGCCCGCGCCGTATTGCAGGGCGATCGCCCCCTCGGCGTGTGCCGCGTCCCGAACGGCGTCGACGGTCTTGTGGCCGTTGAATACGACCGAGAAGGTGTCGCCCCGCGCCCGGACCTCCATCAGGCTCCAACGGCCGCCGGCCTTCGGCATGGGTGACACGGGCGCGAGGTTGACGATGGCCCCCGTTCCGTAGGTCGGGTCCGGCCGGGTGTCGAAGACATTGACCTCGTAGGCGGTCGCCGGCGAGATTTTCTGACGGTCACCGCAGCGGATAAAGATGCCCGAATTGGCGTCGTCGCTGACCCAGATTTCGGCGCGCAGATCGAAGTTGCGAAAGCTCTCCCGCGACACCAGGAAGCTCATCCCGCCCTTGTCGGCGGAGAGCACGCCCTTTTCGACCGACCAGTTGGCGTCGCCCACGGCAGCCCAACCGTCCAGATTTCGCCCGTTGAACAGCTTCCTGAATCGCGACTTCGCCAGCGCTGGCCCGGCCAGGGTCGCCGCGGAGAGGCCGGCAATGAGCCTGCGACGGTTGGTCATGGTTCCCTCATTTCGACAGGAGCAGGCCTTGGCGCATCACGTCCGTCAATCCGGTTCGCGGCTGCGCAGGGCCGCATTGCCGAAGGCATCGACGTCGGTGACCTGGACGGTCACGTCTGGCAGCCCGGGAAGCCGGCTCCGGGCGATCGGCAGGTCCCGGTCGGACCGGTCGGCGATGACGAAGAACCCGGCCGCGCCGAGCACCGGTTCCAGCGGCGTGCCGAGGGACACGGCGCGCATGAAACTGCCGATGTAGGTCGCCTGGCCCGGTCGGATGGTGAAGCGAATGGCGAACGGCGTCGCCGATGACCAGGCATAGCTGGTTCCGGCCAGCTGACCGCCGAAGCTGAAATTATCGATCACATAGTCGCCGGGCGGCAGGCGGCGCAGGACGACATGGCCGGCCTCGCGCCCCTCGAAGTCAGGGTTCTTGACCTTCAGATAGATCGCGCCACCCAGCCGCGGTTCGATTTCACCCTTCCAGTCCTTGGCCGGCACACCGTTCAGCAGGGTGACCGGGCGGTAGGGGAAGCCGAAATCCATGCCCATGACGATGTCGCCAACGGCATAGACCAGATAGCCGCCGTCAGCCCCCGCGTAGTCCGCCGCGCTGGGCCGCGCCAGGGCCGGCGAGGCCAGCAAGCTGACGGTCAGGGCCAACAACACTCCGAGGCGATGCACGCGTCTCTCCAGTCAGGCCGTCTCGCAACGCCCCGGGAACGTGCACTTCAATGCGTGTCCCCTCAGACGGACAAGGGACACGGACTGAAGTCCATGTCCCCAAGCCCTACGCGCTCGCGCCGCCGGCCTTCTTTTCGGCGTAGATCAGCAATGGCTGGGCGCGGCCTTCGACGACCTCGCCGTTGACCACCACCTCTTCGACGCCCTCGTAGCTGGGCAGGTCGAACATGGTCTCCAGCAGGATGCCTTCCATGATCGAGCGCAGGCCGCGGGCGCCGGTGCGGCGCAGGATGGCCTTGCGAGCGACCGCGTTGAGCGCGTCATCGGTGAACTTCAGGCCGACGTTCTCCATCTCGAACAGACGGGCGTACTGCTTGATCAGGGCGTTCTTCGGCTCGGTGAGGATCTTGACCAGGGCGTCCTCGTCGAGGTCCTCGAGCGTGGCGATCACCGGCAGACGGCCGATGAACTCCGGGATCAGGCCGAACCGCAGCATGTCTTCGGGCTCGACCAGACGCAGGAGTTCGCCGGTGCGACGCTCGTCCGGGTCGGAGACCTTGGCGCCGAAGCCGATCGAGGTGCCCGACCCGCGCATGGCGATGATCTTTTCGAGGCCCGCGAAAGCCCCGCCGACGATGAACAGTATGTTGGCGGTGTCGACCTGCACGAACTCCTGCTGCGGGTGTTTGCGGCCGCCCTGCGGGGGCACGGAGGCGACCGTGCCTTCCATGATCTTCAGCAGCGCCTGCTGGACGCCCTCGCCCGACACGTCGCGGGTGATCGAGGGATTGTCCGACTTGCGGCTGATCTTGTCGATTTCGTCGATGTAGACGATCCCGCGCTG
>JBKJII010000448.1:0-7354 GCA_046598505.1 Caulobacter sp.
TCATCGAAAAAGACCGTATATCGGGGCGCATGAAGCGCCGGCCGAAGCGGGTTCCGGTTCGATAGGCTTCCAGATAGGCAAGATAGGCCGCCTCGTCTTGACCCATAATGAGTAGAGAGTCAGCGCGGTTGCGGTAGGAAATGTTGAACGTGGGATCCAGGGCGATGGCCGTGTCGCAAGCGCGGACGGCGCCCTGAAAATCGCCACGCTGCTGGAAGGCAATACTCAGGCCTGCATAGGCCCAGAGACGGTCGATCTGGTCGTCGGAGCGGGTCAGGGCTTCAAGCGCCGCTATCGCGGCAGCGTTCTTTTCCGGCGTGTCGGCGTGCTGTCGAAGCCAGAGCGCGTAACGGTAGGACTGGGTGGTCGAATAGATCTGTTCCGCCGCCGCCTGGATCATGGCGTCGAGCGCACGTTCATCTGGGCCCGTCTGGGGCGTCGCGGTGGCTGTGCCGGCGCGGGCGACCAGAGAAAGGCCATCCGGGGTCCGATACAATTCTCCACTGACGGTCGTCTGCTTTCCAAGCCAGTCGACGAGATAGCGCCGCAGTTCTCCGACAGAGATCCCTGTCTGTGGGATCTGCACCTTGATGTCGCCGTTCCAGTTGTTGGCGTAGGTCGAGGGCTCGCGGAAGGAGCGGGTCTGATCGTTGAGGGAGCCGAGCCGATCCAGCAGGCGACTGGCGATGACCTGGCCGGTGACGCCGCGTTCTGCGAACTCAGGCGGGACCGAAAAGGGTTCGATCACGAGGCCTCGTTCCTGCGAGGCGGACCAGACCAGTGAGGCAAGCACGGCAGCCAGGACAACGCCGACCAGCGCCGTCAACAGCTTCAGCCCCGCCCCCAACCGCTCGCTGAACGCCTGCAGGCGCACATGCTTCAGCTGTTCATCCATCAGCTGTTCGTGTTTGAGCAGCACGCGCTGAGCCGGGCTGTCGACGCCTGGGTTGTCGGCCGAGGCCTCTGCCTCCATCGCGATCTCAATGGGGTCGGGGGTGGTGGGCGCAGCGGCCCGTCGGCGCGACCGTCGCGTCTTGATTTCTTCCGCCATCACCCCGTTCCCCGTTCCCGGGACGACGGTCGCTCAATCAATCGGGGAGGTCAACGCAGAGGACCGAAGCGGACCTTTCCAGAGTCCGCAGCGGGTCGAGAGCGGTCCGATCCCCGACGGCCCTGCCTACCCCCGCCCGTCCCCGCCCGGCGAAAACGCCCCGCCGCCGGTCTGTCCCCGATGCCGCAAAAACGCATCCGCCAGCACGCAGGCCATCATGGCCTCGACCACCGGCACGGCCCGAATGCCGACGCACGGGTCATGCCGGCCCTTGGTGCGCAGCTCGATCTCTGCGCCGGCCTCGGTCACCGTCTCGCGCGGGGTGAGGATCGAGGAGGTCGGCTTGAACGCCACCCGCGCGACCACCGGCTGGCCAGAGGAGATGCCGCCCAGCACGCCGCCGGCCTTGTTGGACTGGAAGGCGATGCCGTCGTTGCCCATGCGCATCTGGTCGGCGTTCTGCTCGCCGGTCAGGGCGGCGGAGGCGAAACCCGCGCCGATCTCCACGCCCTTGGCGGCGTTGATCGACATCATCGCGGCGGCCAGTTCGGCGTCGAGCTTGCCGTAGAGCGGCGCGCCCCAGCCGGCCGGCACGCCGACGGCCTCGACCTCGACGATGGCGCCGGTCGACGACCCGGCCTTGCGGATCTGTTCCAGGTGTTCCTCCCAGATGGGAACCATGGCCGCGTCGGGACACCAGAAGCCATTCTCGCGGGTCTGGGCCCAGTCCCAGCGGCCTGGGTCGACGGCGTGCGGGCCGATCTGCACCAGCGCGCCGCGCACCGTGACACCCTCGATCACCTTGCGGGCGATGGCTCCCGCCGCGACGCGGGCGGCGGTCTCGCGGGCCGAAGAGCGCCCGCCGCCGCGATAATCCCGCACGCCATACTTGGCGAAATAGGGCCAGTCGGCGTGGCCCGGCCGAAAGGCCTGGGCGATCTCGGAGTAGTCCTTCGAGCGCTGGTCTGTGTTCTCGATCATCAGCGAGATGGGCGTGCCCGTGGTGACAGGCCCCCCGGTCCGCTCGTCCTCGAACACGCCCGACAGAATGCGCACCGCGTCCGGCTCCTGCCGTTGGGTGACGAACTTGCCCTGGCCCGGCCGACGCTGGTCGAGCCAGACCTGGATATCCTCCACCGTCAGCGGGATCCCCGGCGGGCAGCCGTCGACCACGCAGCCGAGCGCCGGCCCGTGGCTTTCGCCCCAGGTGGTCACGCGGAAGAGATGGCCGAAAGAGTTGTGCGACATGGTTGGGCTTCTAGCGGAACGGCGGGCGGGTCACAAACTCATCGCTGGCTGGTCGGTTGAATCGACCATCATCCCACCGGACGTCATGGCCCGACTTGTTTGAGTCGTGCAGCGCTCCAGGCCCACCATCCGGGGCTTGAATGTCGACTGGACCTAGGCGGCCCAGGCGGCGGCGAACTGGCGCAGCAGCATGCGCGCCGGACTTTCGGCGCGGGCGGATCCGGCGGCCAGTCGCACGAACAGATCGCCCTGCCGATGGTCCTCGCGTGGCGGCAGGCCCTCGCCTGGCAGGCGCACCAGCGCCCGGGCTCCGGCCTTGCGGCTGACCCAGACGGTCCGCTCGCCGCGTGGTGTGGCCACGGTCACGCGTCCGCCGTCGGTCAGCACCGTCAGGTCGACGGCCGTGGTGATCCACAGGTCGTCGCCGCGAATGATCGCGCCCTCGCCGCGCACGACGACCTCGAACGCCTCACCGCCGGCTCGCACCTTTTCCCCCGGCCGCATGCCGGCCGGCAGGTGCACGCGCAGCGTCCGCCCGCCCGCGGTCTCGACCAGCACCGCTCCGCCCAGCACGGCGATCCCGGGCGACAGTTCGGCGACGGCCTTGCGTGGCTTCGCCACCACCGGGGCCGGCGCATGGGTCAGCGGCTCGGGCCGGGCGTCGCGCAGGAACCGATAGGCGTCCATGATCTCGCGGAAGGCGACCGGATCGCCGCCGGGCCGGTCGGGGTGGTTGCGCTTGGCGGCCTCGCGGAACGCGGCCCGCAGGGCATGCGCGTTCGCGCCCGGCTCTACGCCGAGCCGTGCGCGCGCTGATCGCGCGGTCATGCTGCGCCCGTCTCCGGTCATGGCCGACAGGGTGAACGGACAGGGTCAATGGTCAGTTAAGCTGAAACCTGCGCCACAGCGCGCTATATGAGCGGCCATGACCGACAAGACCGACCTGATCCCGCCGTCTCCCGCCGAAGCCGACTACGTCCAGCAGGTGACCGCCGCCGAGCCTCTGCCGCTGTTGCCGGAAGAGGATCCTGTCGCCCTGTTCGAGACCTGGCTGAAGGCCGCGCACAAGTCAGAGCCCAATGACGGTAACGCCATGGCCCTGGCCACGGTGGACGCGGACGGCATGCCGGACGTCCGCATGGTCCTGCTCAAGGACGTGGATGCCGACGGTTTCGTCTTTTACAGCAACCTCGAAAGCGCCAAGGGCCAGGAGCTGGCGGCCAATCCCGTGGCCGCGCTGCTGTTCCACTGGAAGTCCCTGCGCCGCCAGGTGCGGGTGCGCGGGACGGTCACGCCGGTGAGTGACGCCGAGGCTGACGCCTATTTCGCCTCCCGCGCCCGCCACAGCCAGATCGGCGCCTGGGCTTCGGACCAGTCACGGCCAATGGCCGACACGCTGGTGCTGGGCAAGCGCGTGGCGGAGGTCGGCCTGCGCTTTGGCCTGGGCAAGGTCACACGCCCGCCGCACTGGTCCGGTTTCCGGATTCGGCCACAGTCGATCGAGTTCTGGCGCGACCGGCCCTTCCGTCTGCACGAGCGACTGGTTTTCGACCGCACGCCCGACGGCTGGACGACTAGGCGGCTATTTCCTTGACGCCGTAACGGGCCAAGAATGTGGCCACGGCGTCGGAGACGAGCGCCTCGATCGACCGGGTCGGCATCACCTCGTCCCCGGCGACCAGGCCCAGGATCAGGGTGGCATGCTCGATCATGCCCTGCAGCTGCCCGGCAGCCCACGACGGCTTGTCGATGACGATCTGGCCGGCGTCCGCCAGGTCACGGACAATGGCCATCGCAACGCCGCCCAGTTCAGTCCGCCCCCGCGTCTGGAGATGCTCGGCAAGATCGGGAAAGCGCCGCCGCTCGGCGATCACCATGCGAAAGATCGCGCGCGATAGCGGCGAACAATAGAACTCCGCGTAGGCCATGCCAAAGGCCTTGAGCCGCGTCCCTGCGTCCCCGGCTGCCGCCTGCGAGGCCTTCACCCGGTCGGCGATGTCCGCAAGATTGTGCTCGATCACGACCCGAAACAGGTCGGCTTTGCCCGGGAAGTAGGCGTACAGCGTGGCGGTCGAAACCCCGGCGTCACGGGCGACCTGCTCCATGCCGGTACTGGCGAATCCCTCTCGCGTAAAGATTGCACGCGCCGAGATGAGGATCAGATTTCGCTTTCGCTCAGAACGGGTTTCCCCCAACGCCGACGTCGCCATGAACCCTCGAAAACCACCGTTCCGCACTCAGCCTATAGGCGAAAAAGCGAGGCGAGCAAGGTCTCGAGCCGTCATTTTGAGGGCGGGGCGAATTCTTTCAGCAGGGGATGGCCCAGCACCGGCGCCAGCAACCGGTCAAACTCGCCCGGATCGTCGGGGATCACAGCGCCGCGGTCGTCGGCGATGACGATGTCGGCCCGCGCCCGTGACGGCTCGATCAGCCGCTCGTGCGCAGGGCGAACGGTCGCCAGATATTGCTGGATGACCGAGTCCGCCGTGCGTCCGCGCTGGGCCTGATCACGGATCAGCCGGCGGATGAACCGCACATCCGGCGGCGTGTTGACGAACACGCGCAGGTCGAACAGCGCGGCCAGGTCCGGCGAGCACAGCAGGTGCGCGCCCTCGACAACGATCAGCGGTGAGGGACAGATCGTCGCCACCGGCGCCAGCCGGCGATGGGTCTCGAAACAGTAGAGCGGCGCCTGGACGGTCTGGCCGGCCCGCAGCGCGATCAGGTGTTCGGCCAGCAGCCCGTGGTCCTTTGCCGTGACATCGTCGAAGTCAAACGTCGCCGCGTCGAAGCCGGGCGTGCCGCCAAAATCGCCGTAGTAGGCGTCCTCGATGACCAGCGTCACGGTTCCGGCCGGCAGCCGCGCTTCCAGCGCGGAGGCCAGGGTGCTCTTGCCAGACCCGGATCCCCCGGCGACAGCGATCAGCAGCGGTGTGGCGCGGGCGGCGGTTTGGCTCATGACGGCCTATCGGCCACAGACCGGGCGGTTTGCCAAGCGTTGACGGACCGGCGACCTCGCGCGCAACCTGCACGACAATCGCGAGGGGGTCGCCTGTGCAACTTGATCGACGCGCGCTGCTGGCGCTGCTGGGCGCCGCCGGTGTCGCCGGGCGCGCCCAGGCCGCCGCCAGCGCCGAATTTCCCTTTCGGGTCACGCGCAACCAGCCGTGGGCCGCAGTGACGATCAACGACAAGGACCCGTTGGCCTTTGTGATCGACACTGGCTCCAACATTTTCGGGGTCACGCCCCAGGCGGCGACAAGCCTCGCGCTGCCGCGCGCCACCTCCGGCGTTGCTCGGGGACTTGTCGGGCGCACCGACGTGGCTGTCTATCTGGCGAACACGGTCGTCATCGGGGGAGGCGTAAAGGAGCATGACGTCGCGATTGTCGGTCTGGACGTGGGGTCCTATGACCTGATCAGCGGCATCATCCCGATCGCGAAATTCGGCGTCATGGGTCTCGATTTTGACCGCCAGATGATGCTCGTCGCCAAGTCTCTGGACGGCGCGCCGGAAGGCTATGATGCCTTTCCGACTTTCGTCGGCGGCGAAAACTTCGGCTCCGTCAGTCGTCTGGGCGCCGCCGATCCGGACCGGGAGGCGCGCAGCCGGTTCGACTATCGCCCGGTCATCGAGGTCGAACTCGACGGCGAGAAGTTGAAGCTGATGGTCGACACCGGTGCGCAGGCCTCCATCCTGCTGCGGCCGTCCTATGTCCGGTCCAAGGGCCTCTGGGACCACTACGCCAGGAGCACCCAGACCTCGATCCGCACCATTGCACGGTCGATGCGTGTGCGGGTCGCTCGCGCCGAACAGCTGAAAATCGGCCGGTTCATCTTTCAGACGCCACTGGTCACGCTCAGCGATCCAGCCGCCGCCGGCGACGACGGAAACGACGATGTCCAGGGCGTCATCGGCATGGAACTGATCCGCCGCTTCAATCTGATCAATCACCCGGGCCGCCAACGTCTGTACCTCAAGCCCAGTCAGGCGCTTCAGGACATTTACCGCTACGACCGGGCGGGTCTGGAAGTCGATGCCCTGGACGGAATGTTGAAAGTGGTCTGGGTGCGCGAGGGCGGACCCGCGGCCAAGGCGGGCCTCGTGCGGGGTGACAAGGTCACGGGCTGGCGCGGCAAGGATGGCTACTACGGCCTGGTCTGGGCCCTGACCGGCCCGGCGGGCGCCAAGGTCGAGATCCAGGTCGAACGCAACGGCGCCCAGACTCTGATCCCTGTGACGCTGGAAGAGACCGTCTAGGGGCGGTCGGCCTTCTGCAACATGGTGAATTTTCCCGCTCCGCGCGCCCCGCGTTGCCCGCAAGCCCTTGTCCGGTTAGGGTCAAAAGGCGCGAAAATTGAGGGGATTGCGGCATGCAGGGCCTGATGCAGCAGTCGGCGTTGACCGTCGACACGATACTGGATCACGCCAATCGCTGGCACGGTGATCGCGAGGTCGTCAGCCGGTCGGTCGAGGGACCGATCGTCCGCACCACCTATGGCCAGATGCACGACCGCGCCAAGCGGGTGTCCAATGCCCTTCTGGGCCTGGGGATCAAACTCGGCGACCGGGTCGCGACCCTGGCCTGGAACACCGGCCGCCACCTCGAGGTCTGGTACGCGATCATGGGCATGGGCGCCGTCTGCCACACGCTCAACCCGCGGCTCTTCGCCGAACAGCTCTGCTACATCATCAACCACGCCGAAGACCGGATCATCTTCACCGACCTGACCTTCGCCGCGATCCTGGCCGAGAACGCGCCTAACCTGCCCACCGTGAAGCACTTTGTGGTCATGACCGACCGCGAGGGCATGAAGAGCGTGAACCTGCCGGGCGCGCTCTGCTTCGAGGATCTGGTCGAGAGCGGCGGGCCGGACTTCGCGTGGGGCGGCTTCGACGAAAATACCGCCTCCAGCCTCTGCTACACCTCCGGGACGACCGGCAATCCGAAGGGCGTGCTCTACTCGCATCGCTCGACGGTGATCCACAGCTACGCCATCGTCTCGCCCGACGTGTTCAACCTGTCGTCGCGCGATTCGCTGCTGCCGGTGGTGC
>JBKJII010000467.1:0-1102 GCA_046598505.1 Caulobacter sp.
CTCCCGGTTTGAAACTCTTGCTGCCGTTGAAGGCCATGTGCTCGAGGAAGTGGGCCAGCCCCTGCTGGGCATCGGTTTCCATCAGCGAGCCGGCGTCGAACCGCAGGCGCAGCGACGCCTGTCCCGGCGGCGTGGCGTTGCGGATAATGGCGTAGCGCATGCCGTTGGGCAGGGCGCCGAAGCGCACGTTCGGATCGGCCGCCACATCGCTGACCGCCTGCGGCCACTGTCCCGGCGCCAGCCTGGCGGCCTGGGGCCCTTTGGGTGTGTCCACGGCCGGGGCCGCCGCGGCGTGATCGCGCGGTTTGCCGAAGCCGAAACCGGGCAGCTTGTCCGTCATGCCGCTGCAGGCGGCGAGGGACAGGGCCGTCACGGCGACGAAGGCCGGGCGGACGAAGGGATGCATGCTGTGATGAGCTCGAAGGACTGACGGATTGGGCGCACCTTCGCCGCGCCATGCGGCGAAGGCAAGGCGGGTTCGGGGCAGGAGAGTGAGCAGGCCTCGGGCGAGGTTCAGCTTATGCCCTGCGCCCCACGAGCCCTGTCCTCAGACAAACAGCGCCGCCCATCCGGTTCCCGCCAGCGCCCTGTCCACAAGCCCACGGTCGACGGCGCCGAGGGCGCCATGCTCCTCGCGCAGCCAGCTGAGGCATTTGGCCTGATAGGCGAAGGGTTGCTGGCTCCAGGGGTGACCGTCTATTTCGGTCTCCACACTCTCGGCCCCGGCCATCACCGCCCTGGCGTTCGCCACCAGCAGCGGGGCGTAGACCCGGCCGGTCTCGGAAAGAATGGCCTTCAGCGTCTCCGGGAGGTTGGCTGGATCGAACCAGTCGCCCTCGTCCGGCTCCAGCCCGCACAGGTCCTCGACCAGCTGGACCCAGGCCATCACCCGGGGCGCCCGGGCCGCCGCCAGGCCCGTCGGGGTAGGGTCGAAGCTGGCCAGTTGGGTCAGCTGGCCGTAAATGCCGAAGTCGCCGGCGCCCGGCCGGCCGCCGAGCAGGAAGGCATGCTGCTTCAGGTGGGTTTCAAAGAGATCGAGGAGGCGAACATAGCTGGCTTCGATCACCGGCCCGGTCGTCGGGTTTGACCCGACATAGCGCAG
>JBKJII010000024.1:0-2394 GCA_046598505.1 Caulobacter sp.
GTCCACCGCCTTGACTACACCTTCGCCTGCGGCCGACTGGGGCGCCGCGCCATGATCTTCGCCATTGTGGGCCAGAGCGGGGACCGTCATCCCGGCGGTTGAAAGCATTGCGGCCAATGCCGCGATCATCAGATTGGACTTCATCACAAACTCCTTGAGGCAATCGGTTCGGTGCGCCTCGGCGCTTCAGGGGGATATACGCGCCCAGCCGGGGCAGCCCTCATCGGCGGGTCGAAGACTGAGTGGGTGACGAAAGACTCCGGAGGGTCTGGGGGATCAGAACGCGGGGCGCGTATAGAGGGTGGAGTGCATTGCGCGGGGCGCAGGTAATGAACGACCGATTGGACAGCTTGCTGACGCAGCTTCGCGACCAGGATCTGGATCGCGGGCTGGGCGCTATCGAATACGATGTGCGGCGTCGCATCGCCTATGACATGGCAGCCAGGACGGGCTTCGCACCGGCCCGCATGGCCGCTGTCGGCATCGCTCTCGTTCTAGGGACTGGCGTAGGCGGCCTGACGGCAGCCTCCGCCGTCGCCCCACCCAAACCATCCATCTTCGCGACAGCCGACGCCTTGGCGCCCTCGACCCTGCTTGAAGGGCGGCGTTGATTTAACCCCGGCCCCGCCTCTGGGGTGCGGTCATTTAGCCTCGTGGCCGTGTCTGTGATGCAGGTCGGGATAGTGCGGATGACTGTGGATCAGGCGGCCATGGGCATGCCTGTGCAAATGCGGTTCGCCGACCGGGTCGCCTGGATGGTGCTGGTGTTGGTGGTGATCGTCATGAGTATGGGCGTGCTCGCGCTCCAGCGGCTCATGGACATGGTCGTGGTCATGACGCTCGACGAGATGCAGATACAGGCCGACCGCCATCAGCACGGCTGCCAGGATTAGCGGAACGGTCAGGGTCTCGCCGAACATGGCGATGGCCAGCAGCGCGCCGATAAACGGTGCTGTCGAGAAGTATGCCCCGGTCCTCGCCGTCCCCATGTAGCGAAGGCCCAGCACGAACATCACGAGGCTGACGCCGTAGCCGAGGAAGCCGACGACAGACGGATAGGCCGCCAATCGGCGTTTGGGAAAACCGGCCTAACCCATTGATTTGCTTGAACCTCGAAACAACCCATTTGGGGTTCAACATCTTGAATTGACTACATAAACGTCAGCTTTCCAAGCTGAAAGTCGGCCGGAGTTACGCCGGTCGGCGGCTCTACGTCTTGATGCTGAAGTGGGGTGTTGCCGGGGAGCATTCTGGGGAGTGCGAAGTGCATGAAAGTCCTTCGCCCCAGTCAATCCCTTATTCTGCAAGGAAAAGAAGTGGTGGATGCGACAGGGATTGAACCTGTGACCCCCTCGGTGTGAACGAGGTGCTCTCCCGCTGAGCTACGCATCCGTCGCCAGGGACTCGTCCCGCGAAGGGCCGGGTCTATAGCGGCTGGGTTTGCGCCCGGCAAGTCGCCAGAGCCGCCGAAAGCTCGCTGTAGGCGCTGATCAGCACCGTGCCGCCCAGTTCGGCCGCCGGGGTCAGGGTATAGCCGAAGTCGACCACCACGCAGGGAATGCCCGCCGCCCTTGCCGCGCCGGTGTCGGGAGAGGCGTCGCCGACCAGAATCGCGCGGGCCGGATCGCCGCCGGCGCGTTCGATGGCCAGCAGCAGGGTGGCCGGGTCGGGCTTTTGCGTCGGCAGCACATCCCCCCCGACGACGGCCGCGAACAGGCCGGTCATCTCCAGGGCGTCGAGCAGAAGCATGGTCAGCGCCTGCGGCTTGTTGGTGCAGACCGCCAGCGCCGCGCCGCGCGCTGTCAGGTCCGCAAGCGCTTCGAGGCAGCCGGGGAAGGGCCGACTCTCCCGCGCGATGCGCTCCCGGTAGACGACGAGGAACCGCTGGAACAGGCGCGGCATGTCGGCATCCGAAAGCGCCTTGCCCGCGCGCTCAAAGCCCGTGGCGACCAGATATTTCGCGCCGCGCCCGACCAGAATGCGCACATCGCTGTAGGGGACCGGCGGCAGCCCTTCCTCGGCCAGGACAGTGTTCAGGGCGCCGATCAGGTCGGGCGCCGTCTCGACCAGGGTGCCGTCGAGGTCGAAGGCGATGGTCCAGCCGGCGAGGTCCGCGCGCGAGTCATGCATAGGCGAGGGCTTTCGGGTAAAGCTCGTCAGAATGCAACGTCACGAGTCGATCCGATGAGCCAGCGCGCCGCGGTGATCATGGCCGCCGGCCAGGGCACCCGCATGAAATCCCCGACGCCGAAGGTCCTGCACAGGGTCGGCGGACGGACCATGCTCGACCGGGCCATCGACGCCGCCCAGGCCGCCGGATGCGAGCGGATCGTGGTGGTCTGCGGGACCCATAGTCCGGCGGTGGCCGAGCATGTGCGCAAGCGTCTGGGCGAG
>JBKJII010000268.1:0-13715 GCA_046598505.1 Caulobacter sp.
GGGCTCAGGCCCTCACACCCGGCGTAAACGGAGAGGTGGCAGAGTGGTCGAATGTACCGCACTCGAAATGCGGCGTGCCTGGAAGGGCACCGTGGGTTCGAATCCCACCCTCTCCGCCACCACTTGACTATAGTTTATTTATTCAATAACGCTGACAACTTGGAACCTTGGTCTTGGTCCACATCGGTCCACCAAGTGTCACACAAGAAGCCGGGCATAGTACCGAGCCAGCCCCACTCTGCAATTAATTGCACTTGGGAAAACCTCCTTCAGCCAGCCAGTGAGTTGAGCCACGACCTGAGTGCAATTGATTGCACAGGGTTCGTATGGGGGTCCCGGCGTTGAGCCGAGTAAGGCCTCCGCACCTCATCTGTCGTGGCGGGACCTTCTACATCCGAGTGCGGGTGCCGCGCGACATCGTGGATCAAGTAGGTCTCGTTGAGATTCGGCGCTCGCTGCATGTAGCCCGACTCTCGGAAGCCCGCCTTCTTGGTCCTGTGTATTCGGCGCGGATCAAGGACACTTTTCGAATGATACGGACAGACAATCTGGAGCGCGCTGATGCCATCATTATGATGCGGCGCTGTTTTGCCGATCTCGAGCAGGAGATTGGTGCTGGCTATCAGCCGATTACCAACTTTCCCTCAATGGAAATTATGGCCCAAGAAGCAGGGTCCGAAGATGAACTTTATTGCCTGACCCGGGAGATCGAATCCCGACAGTTCTCACCCTCCACCGTGGCGCGGGCAAAACTGTGTGCCGGGCGGGCGGGAGTGCGATTTCCTCCACAAGATGACCCGGCCTACCCCGGCATCCTCCTTGGCGTTGTCAGGGCACTTGCAGAGAGCGAACGCCTATTCCAATTCCGCCTTCGCGAAGGGCTGCACCCCTATCAACCCCATGATCGGCTGTTAGCAAGTCCAGTTGAATGCCCGCCCCAGACCGAGGCCCGTCATTTGAAGTCCGCTGTGCCTATTCGTCTGGGGCCATCGGTCGAAGAGCTCGCCGCGCGCTATTTGCAGGCCCGAAAAGCCCGATGGACGGCCAAAACGTACAGGACGAACAGGGTCAAGGTTCAGTTCATCGTCGATCACCTCGGAGCCTCATTTGCCGCAGCAGCGATCACTCCGCAGGAAATCCGAGAGTATCGCGACGCTGTTCTGAGGCTGCGGAGCAACCACCACGTTGGTGCAGGAAAGGGGTTCTACGCTCGTCAGACCGAGGCCGCCGGCCACCGCATTCAGCCGAAAACGGCAACCCTCATCTTTGAAACCTGCAAGGCAATGTTCCGGTGGGCCAAGGCCGAGGGGTATATCGACTCCAATCCGGCTCAGGACATCGTCTTGGACCTACCTAAAACGCAGAAGGGCAGAAAGCCTCTGCACGAGACGGTGCTGCGGCGATGGATGATGCAGTTCGGGACGCAGGCGAGGGGGACGCCGCGGCGATCCAACACGCAGGCGGCGCCCCCCTCGCCGTCTGACCTGGTCGCCGAAGACGCCCGTCCGCGGCGCGAGAACGGTCAGCTTCGGATGGACCCAACAGGCCCGCCCGTACCTTCCAGGCGGCGGCTGCAGGTCAGGTCTGGCTTGCCGATCTCACCTGCATACCCACCGGCGAAGGTTGGCTGTATCTGGCCGCAAGCCTCGACATGCACACCCGCAAGATCGTCGGCTGGTCGATGTGCGAGACCCTGCACACCCAGATCGCGCTGGATGCCCTGACCATGGCCATCGAGCGCCAGCGGCCCGCCCACGGGCTCATCCATCACTCCGACCGGGGCATCCAGTATGCCGCCGAGGCCTATCGTTCAGCCCCTGCCCGGTCAGGTATCACCCCGTCCATGAGCCGCAAGGGCGACTGCTGGGACAACGCACCGATGGAGAGCTTGTTGGCTCCGCCGGCCTACGGCTCCACACCCTCAAGACCGAAAGGGTCCACCACCGGGTCTATGCCACCCGCGAACAGGCCCGGCGGGATCTGTTCAATACATCGAGGGCTTCTACAAACCCCGCCGACTGCACTCAGCCTTGGGCTACATCAGCCCAGCCGAGGCCGAGCGCAGAGCGGCATAACCCCGTCCACTTTTTCGGGGGAAGATCAACAGCGCCTTCATTCAGCTTCATGGTCGATCTCCTGAATGGTCCGGACAATCGCCGGACAGATGGTGAAGGTGAGAACCGGCGCCGTGGCGACCGCCATTTCGTGTCGCGGGATCAGTCGAACGCCGCGCCCGGCTTGACGCCAAGCTTCTTGAACACCATCGCCGCCGGGCAGAAGCCGGTAAAGGCGGCCTGGATCATGTTCAGGCCGGCGAAGGCGCTGAGCAGAAGCCACCAGGGGCTGACGTAGTGGCCGAGCGTGACGCCGGCCAGAACGACCAGGCCGGCAAAAATGAACACGGCGCGATCAATGGTCATGGGATCTTCCTTGTGTCGGTCAGGCCGGAGCCCGGGCGAGCGCCTGGGTGGTCCAGGCGACAATCTGGTTGGACGTCATGGCCCCGGCCCGTCGGTCGATGATCTGGCCATCGCGAAACAGGATCAGCGCGGGAATGCCGGACACGCCGAGTTCGGCGGTGATGGCTCCCTCCTCGTCCGCGTTGAGCTTCAACAGACGCACGTTCGGCTCGAGCGCCTTGGCGGCGGCGGCGAACTGCGGCCCCATGGTCCGGCAAGGACCGCACCAGGGCGCCCAGACATCGACGAGCACGGCCGCCCCCTGGGTCGCCCGGCGGTGGGTCCGGAACGCCTCGCCGCGAACCTCTACGGGATGGCCCGTGAACAGCGGTTCGCCACAACGACCGCATTTGGCCGCCAGGGCGTCACGGTCGGCGGGCGAGCGGTTGGTCGCGCCGCAGGAGGGGCAAACAAACTGACGCAGTGCCATGGTCGGGCCTCAGGGCTTGATCTTGTGGATGCCCATCACGTCGAGGGCGAGCTTTTCGTAGAACGGCTCGCTCTCTCCGCGCTTGACCTTGGCGAGGAAGTATTTCTCGAACCCGACCTTGGCCAGGTGGACCCATTTGCCGCTGGCCGACCAGTTGACGTTCCGGGGCGGGATCTGCGGCTGGGCGACAAAGGCCACGCCGCCGTCCCCGAAGTCGGCGAGGCAGATGGCGTTCCACGTCGCCTCGCTCGCGGCTGCCTTGCCGTCGACGAGGTCGCCGATGTTGCGGGCGATGGCCGTGACCATGCTCTCGATCATGAAGCCGGTCTTGGGCACGCCCACGGGCACAGGCGTCTTGCCGGTCGGGGCGATGGCGACGCAGACGCCGAGGGCGAAGACATTGGGGAAGGTCGGGTTGCGCTGGTGCTTGTCCACGACGATGAAGCCGCGCGGATTGGTCAGGCTCTCGATGCCGCGCACCGCCTCCACCCCGCGGAAGGCCGGCAGCATCATCGCGTAGCTGAACGGCAGGTCGTGGGTCGTCTTGACCGCGCCGTCCTCGCTCAGTTCCTCGACATGCATCAGCCCGGCCTCGACCGAGGTGACGCGCGCATTGGTGACCCACTTGATGTGCCGGTCGCGCATCTCGCTCTCGAGCAGGCCCTTGGTGTCGCCGACCCCGTCCAACCCGAGATGGCCGACATAGGGTTCGGAGGTGACGAAGGTCATCGGCACCTTGTCGCGGATCTTCCTGCGCTTGAGTTCGGTATCGAGGATCATGGCGAATTCGTAGGCCGGGCCGAAGCAGGAGGCGCCCTGGACGGCGCCGACGACGATCGGGCCGGGGTTCTCGACGAAGCGATCAAACGCCGCCGCCGCGGTCTCGGCGTGGTCGACATGGCAGATCGACTGGGTGAAGCCGCCATGCGGGCCGAGCCCCTGTATCTCGTCGAACGCCAGCTCGGGGCCCGTAGCGATGACGAGGTAGTCATAGGTCAGCGAGGCGCCGTCGTTCAGTTCGACCCGGTTCTCGGCGGGATGCACGCGCTTGGCGCCGACCCCGGAAAAGGACACGCCCTTCTTCTTGAAGACCGGAGGCAGGGCGACCTCGATCGCCTCGCGCTTGCGCCAATGAACAGCCACCCAGGGGTTTGAGGGCACGAAGTGGAAGGTGTCGCCCTGTGACACCACGCTGACCTCGGCGCGGCCCCCGACGGCGGCCTTGATCTCGAAGGCGGCGATCGCGCCGCCCAGTCCGGCGCCCAGAATGACGATACGCGGCTTGGCCATGGTCTGTTTCCTCCAAAGGCCCCGGTTGCAGGCGGATCGTTCGCCCTTTCCGGGTAACCGGCTTTGATCAGGATCACGCTGTTACGCCGTCCTTCGGCATAGACAGATCCTCAATGCACTTGACTGCATATGTGAATAGACGCATATACGCAACTATGAATTTTGAAGAGCACGCCCTGAAGGCTTCCGCCGACAAGGCCTGCGCCCTTCTCAAGGCGCTGGCCAATCCGCATCGGCTGATGATCGTGTGCGCCCTGCTCGACCGCGAGCAATCGGTCGGGGCCCTGGCGCAGATGCTGGGTGTGCGGGAGACAGTGGCGTCGCAGCACCTTGGGCTTCTGCGTCGGGACGGGGTCGTCTCAGCCCGTCGCGACGGCCAGACGATCTACTACGCGCTCCGGAGCGGCCAGGCCCGCGCCCTGGTCGAAACGTTGTCCAACCTTTTCTGCGCGGTCGCCTGACCGCCTCGTTTCAGAAGGACCTTCCGATGTTCGGCTCCCCCAAGACCAAGGACCTCACCCCTCACCAGGTGAAGGCCAGGCTCGACAGCCACGAGATTCTGCTGATCGATGTTCGCGAGCCGGCCGAGTTCGCGGCCGAGCGGATCCATGGCGCTCTCAACTTCCCGCTCTCAACCTTTGATCCCCGCGCTCTCCCGGCCGCCGGCGACAAGACGATCGTGCTTCAGTGTGGGTCGGGAAAGCGGTCGGCGACGGCCATCGGGCATTGCCAGAAGGCCAGTCAGGCCATCGACAGGCATCTGGAGGGCGGCATCGCCGCCTGGAAGGCCGCCGGCCTGCCGACCGTGACCACCGACACCCCGACGGCATCCGTCCCCGACCTTCGCTAGCGTCAAGATCCCTGAACCTCTGAACGGGCGAACCATGGCCAGACTCCTTTCACTCGCCGGCGCGCTGGGTGCGGCCCTTCTGATGACGGCGTGCGGCGGGTCCGAACCCGCCGCGACCAAGGCCGCGCCGGCTCCTGCCGCGGGCCGGCTGACGCTGGCCTACAGCACGGTCGCCGACCTCAAGCCGGTCTCCGCCACGCTGACGACGCGCGACATGGGAGAAGCCCGGTCCCGCATCTCCGGGGTGCTGGTCTCCCTGCTGGTCAAGGAAGGCGACGTCGTCCAGCGGGGCCAGCTTGTCGCCACCGTGAAGGATGACCGCCTCGCCCTGGTCACGGCCTCCTACGACGCCCAGGTCGCCGCCGCCGCTGCTGACGCGGCCAGGGCCCAGGGCGATCTCAACCGCACCCGCACCCTGTTCAACCAGGGCATCTACGCCCAGGCCCGCATGGACCAGGTCGAGGCCATGGCCAAGGCCGCCAACGCGACCCTCGCGGCCGCCAGGGCCCAACGCGCGGCCAGCGCCGAGCTGGGCGCCCAGGGCGCCATTCTGGCCCCGGCTTCGGGTCGGGTTCTGACGGCCGATGTGCCGCTCGGCTCCGTCGTCATGGCCGGCCAGTCGATCGCCCGGATCACCGCCGGACCAACCGTCGTGCGTATCGAACTGCCGGAGGCCCAGGCCCGGGTCCTGAAGGTCGGCGATGAAGTCCAGCTGGCCGCGGAAGACCTTCGCGGCGTCGCGACCGTCGGACGGGTGGCCCAGGTCTATCCCTCGGTGACCGCCGGACAGGTCGTCGCCGACGTGACGGCCGCCGGCCTTCCCGAAGACCTCTTCGGACAACGGGTCCGCGCCAGCATCAGAATCGGCCAACGCCAGGCGCTGGTCATCCCGCGCCGATACGTCGCGACCCGCTATGGCATCGACTACGTCCGGCTGGTGAACCGCGACAATACGGTCTCCGACACGCCCGTCCAGACGACGGCGTCGGCGACCGCCGCCGACGTGGAAATCCTCTCGGGTGTCCGGCCCGGCGACATCATTGTTCCGGCCGGAGCCGGCCAATGAACCTCGGCTTCTCCGGACGCCTGACCCGGGCGACGATCAAGTCACCGCTGACGCCCCTGTTCCTGCTCGCCGCCATCGCGGTCGGCCTGCTGGCGCTGGCCTCGATCCCCCGTGAGGAAGAGCCGCAGATCAGCGTGCCGATGGTCGACATCATGGTCGCAGCGCCGGGCCTGCGCGCGACCGACGCCATCGAACTGGTCGGCAAGCCGCTGGAGACCATCGTCAAGAGCGTGGCCGACGTCGAGCACGTCTATACCTTCGCCGACGACGACCAGGTCATGGTCACGGCCCGATTCAAGGTCGGGGTCGACCCCGACGCGGCGGCGGTGCGCGTGCACGAGAAGATCCGGGCCAACATGGACCGGATTCCGGCAGGCATCCCCGAGCCGCTGATCCAGACCCGCGGCATCAATGACGTGCCAAGCCTGGTCCTGACCCTGTCGCCCAAACCGGGCGCGGCCGGGCAATGGACCGATCAGGCGCTCTACGAACTGGCCGGCAAGCTGCGCACCGAGGTGACCAAGGTCGACGATGTCGGCCTGACCTTCATTGTCGGTGGAAGGCCCCAGGAAATCCGCATCGAGCCCGATCCCGCCAAGCTGGCCCTGCACGGCGTGTCGCTGGGCGGCCTGATGGACGCCATCCGCCAGGCCAACCGGGCCTTCCCCGCCGGTCAGCTGCGCAATGGCGGGCAATCGGTTCAGGTGACGGCCGGCCGCACCCTGACCAGTCCGGTCGACATCGGCCTGATCGCCCTGCCCTCGGCGCGCGGCGAGATGGTCTATGTCCGCGACGTCGCCGCCGTCATCGCGGCGCCGCGAGAGGACCAGGCCCGCGCCTGGCGCTTCGCCCGCGCCGGACAGGACTGGAGTGAGGCCCCCGCCGTCAGCCTGGCCATCGCCAAGCGCAAGGGCGCCAACGCCGTGGTCGTCTCCCAGGCCGTGCTGGCCCGGGTGGAGTCGCTCAAGGGCACGCTGCTGCCCGACAGCCTGAGCGTCGCGTTGACGCGGGACTATGGCGAAACCGCCAACGAGAAGGCCAACGAGCTGCTTTTCCATCTCGGCTTGGCGACGCTGTCCATCGTCGTGCTGATCGGCTTTGCCATCGGGTGGCGCGAGGCGGCGGTCACGGCGGTGGTCATCCCGACCACCATCCTGCTGACGCTCTTCGCCTCGAACCTGATGGGCTACACGATCAACCGGGTCAGCCTGTTCGCTCTGATCTTCTCGATCGGCATCCTCGTCGACGACGCCATCGTCATGATCGAGAACATCGCCCGCCACTGGACCATGAGCGACGGCCGCAGCCGCGTCGACGCGGCGGTCGAGGCCGTGGCGGAGGTCGGAAATCCGACCGTGGTCGCCACCCTGACCGTGGTCTCGGCGCTGCTGCCGATGCTGTTCGTGTCCGGCCTGATGGGCCCCTACATGGCGCCGATCCCGGTCAACGCCTCCGCCGCCATGGTATTCTCGTTCTTCGTCGCCGTGGTCATCGCGCCCTGGCTGATGGTGCGGTTCGCACGCAAGACCCTCGCCGCCGACGGCGGGCATCACGGCGAGGGAAAGCTGGGCGCCGTCTACCGCAAGGTCGCCGGCCGCGTCATCGCCACCCGCCGCAGCGCCTGGACCTTCCTGATCGCCGTGGGCCTGGCCACCCTTGTCGCCTGCGCCATGTTCGCGACCAAGACCGTGACCGTGAAACTGCTGCCGTTCGACAACAAGTCGGAGATGCAGGTGGTCGTCGATCTGCCCGAAGGCACGGCGCTCGAAGCGACCCAGCGGGTGCTGAACGACGCGGCGTTGATCACCAGGGCCCTGCCCGAGGTCACCGCCATAGACGCCTATGCCGGGACCGCCTCGCCGTTCAACTTCAACGGCCTGGTCCGGCACTACTACCAGCGCAACAAGCCAGAGATGGGCGACCTGTCCGTGGCGCTGGCGGCCAAGGGCGAGCGGAAGCGCTCCAGCCACGCCATCGCGCTGGACCTGCGCCAGCGACTGGCCGCGCTCACCCTGCCGGTGGGTTCTTCAATCAAGGTGGTTGAGGCGCCGCCAGGCCCGCCAGTGATGGCGACCCTGCTCGCCGAGATCTATGGCCCGGACGCGAAGACGCGGCGCGCCGTCGCCGAGCGGGTCAAGGCGACCTTCCGGTCCGTCCCCTACATCGTCGACATCGACGACAGCTATGGCCAGCCCCGGCCCGGCCTGCGTCTGGTTCCGGACCGCGACCGGCTGGAGGCCCTGCGCGTCACCGATCGCGAGGTCTATGACTCGATCGGTGCGGCCCTCGGCGGGCAGGTCGTCGGCTATGCCCATCGCGGCGAAGGTCGTGACCCGCTGGAAATCGCCGTTCGTCTTCCCCAGTCATCGCGCAGCTGGGGCGAGGGTCTCGCGGCCATGCCCGTGGCCCAGTCGCAGACGGGCCGTTTGGTCGCTCTCGGCGAGGTCGTGACCGCCAGCGAGGAAGCCGGCTCGACGCACATCTTCCGCCGCGATGGCCGCGACGTGGACATGATCTTCGGCGAGCTGGCCGGGGCCTACGAGGCGCCGATCTACGGCATGCTGGCGGTCGACAAGGCCATCAAGCAGGGCGACTGGGGCGAGACCCCCAAACCCGACATCCTCATGCACGGCCAGCCGACCGATGAGAGGCGCCCTTCGCTGCTGTGGGACGGCGAGTGGGAGATCACCTGGGTGACCTTCCGCGATATGGGCGCCGCCTTCGGGGTCGCTCTCCTCGGCATCTACGTGCTGGTGGTCGCCCAGTTCAAAAGCTTCCGCCTGCCGCTGGTCATCCTGACGCCGATCCCCCTGACCCTGGTCGGCATCGTCGTCGGCCACATCCTGTTCCGGGCGCCTTTCACCGCCACCTCGATGATCGGCTTCATCGCGCTGGCAGGGATCATCGTGCGAAACTCGATCCTGTTGGTCGACTTCATCCGGCATAGCCAGGGCGACGGTCGACCGCTGCGCGAGGTGCTGCTGGAAGCGGGCGCCATCCGGTTCAAGCCGATCGTCCTGACCGCCCTGGCGGCTATGATCGGCGCGGGGGTGATCCTGTTCGACCCGATCTTCCAGGGTCTGGCCATTTCGCTGCTGTTCGGTCTGGCTTCATCGACGGTCCTTACCGTGCTCGTGATCCCCGCGATCTACATCGTTCTTCGGGATGATCAGGCGAAAACCCCGGCTGCGACATAGCGACCCCCGCCCCCGACTCCTGCAAGACCGGGCTTGTGCCTGTATGCGTGGTTTCTACATTAGGAAAATGACCAGCACCGTCGTCGACCGGCCTTCGCCCGCCGCACTCTCGGAACTCGAAGACAGCGCCCATGCCGCCGCCCGCATGCTCAAGCTGCTGGCCAGCGAGCAACGTCTGCTCATCCTGTGCAAGCTGATCGAGGGGGAAAGCTCCGTTGGGGACCTTTCGACCCATATCGGGCTGGCTCAGTCGGCGACCTCGCAGCATCTGGCCAAGATGCGGGCCGAGGGACTCGTCGCGACCCGGCGGGAGGCCCAGACGATCTACTACCGTCTCGACGATCCTGCGGCGATCCGCATGCTCGACACGCTCTGTGAGATTTACGGGCGGCCCGCCTAGGCGTCGCGCCGCCCCTTCGCGGCTTAAAGACCGAGAGCCCGCCAGGCGACGTAAGCCGCCACCAGCAGCACCAGCCCGGCGAAGAGACGACGCCCCAGGAGCGCCCGGTTTGCGAGTATGCCCGCGCCCTTCAACCCGACCCAGCCGCCGGCCGCGCCGCCGAGGATGAACAGGCCGGCCACCGGCCAGTCCACCAGGCCCGACAACGCATAGTTGGCCGACGTCGCCGCGCCGAACAGGGCCACGGACAGCAGTGACGACGCCGCCGCATTGGCCAGGGTCATCCCCGTCGCCGCCATCAGGCCCGGCACGATCAGGAAGCCACCGCCGATGCCGAAGAAGCCCGCCGCCAGCCCTGTCAGCAGGCCGAGCGGTGCGAGCTTGAGCGTCAATTGCCAGGTGATATGGACCTGCGGATCGCCAGCGTTCTTCGGCCGGCGCAGCATCGACAGGGCGATGGCCGCCATCGCCATGGCGAAGAACAGCAGCAGGCGCTGTCCATCGACCTGTTTGGCGAGGCTGGAGCCGACGAATGATCCGGCCAGGCCCGCCGCCGCGAAGACCGTCGCGCAGGGCCATTTCACCCGCCCTCCCCGACCGTGTCCGATGAGATTGATCAGGGCGTTGACGGCGACAGCGGCCGCGGACGTCCCGATGGCCACATGCGGGTCGCGCACGCCGACGACGTAGAGCAGCAGCGGCGTGGCGAGCACCGAGCCGCCGCCGCCGAACAGCGCCAGCAACAGCCCGACCAACGCGCCGCTCGCCACGGCGAGGACGCCGCTCAAAAGGCTGATGTCCGTCATGTGATCGCTCCCTCGCGCCGCCGGGTCATGACGCCGGAGACAGCCTCCAGAACGGCCATCACGTCGGGGTCGGCGATACGGTAGTAGATGGTCTGGCCCTGCCGCCGGGTCGCGACGACGCCGTCCTGCCTCAAACGCGCCAGGTGCTGTGACAACGCCGACTGGGACAGGCCGACATGACAGGCGATCTGGCCGACGGACAACTCACCGGGGCGCAGGGCGCAAAGCACCTGCAGGCGATGTTCGTTGGCCAGGACACGCAGCAGGTCCGCCGCTGCGTGTGCGTTCGCGGCAAGGTCGACAGGGGTCGGAGCGGCAGGGGTCATGGCCACAATATATATGGCCTTGCTAAATTAGCAATATCGCATATGAAGAGGACGAAGGAGATTCACATGGCCACCCATCATCAGGCTTTCTTCCACGGCCCCACCTTCACGGTGACCTATCTGGTCTGGGACCAAGTGACCTTGACGGCCGCCGTCATCGATCCGGTCCTGGACTATGCGCCCGCGTCAGCGAGGATCTCGACCGGGTCCGCTGACGCGGTGCTGCGGTTCGCCACCGACCGGGGTCTGACAATTCAGTACGTGCTGGAGACCCACGCCCACGCCGACCACCTGTCAGCGGCTGACCATATTCGTCACGCCACGGGCGCCACGGTGGTGATCGGAGAGCATATCGGCCAGGTGCAGGCTCACTTCGCCGCCCTGTTCGAGGCCGATGACGTGGCGCCGGACGGGTCAGCGTTTGGCCGGCTGGTGGCTGACGGCGAAACACTGGCGCTCGGCGAGACGCCGATCCACGTTCTGCACACGCCCGGCCACACCGCTGCCTGCGTGACCTATCTGATCGGCGACGCCGCCTATGTCGGCGACACCCTGTTCATGCCGGACTACGGCACCGCCAGGACGGACTTTCCCGGCGGCGATGCCGTCGCGCTCTATCGCTCGATCCGCCGCATCCTCGCCCTCCCGCCACAGACGCGCATCTTCGTCGGGCACGACTACCTGCCCGACGGCCGCACGACCTTTGCCTGGGAGACCACTGTTGCGGAACAGCGGGCCCGGAATGTCCACATCAAGGACGGGGTAACCGAGGACGCCTTCGTGGCGCATCGTCAAAGCCGGGACGCCACGCTCGCCCCGCCGGCGCTGATCCTGCCTTCGCTGCAGGTCAACATCCGCGCCGGCGCCCTTCCACCGGCGTCCACCCGCGGGCAGATCTTCCTGCGGCTGCCGGTCACAGTGGCCTGAGCGTGCGGGCGCCCTTGGGCAACGCCCGGCTATTCCTACGTAGATAGTGGAGCGTATTTCGCGACCGACTGCCCTCTCCGCCGCCGACCCGCGTCGTCTGTTTCGCGGCGATACCCTCCAGCCGCTTGAGGACCACCTCGCCGCCTTCCTGGGCGCCCACAACTTCGCCAGACGGCTCAAGACCCCACGAGGCCTCAAGACCCTATGAGGCCATCTGCAAGGCCGGGGCTACAGAACCGGAGCACTTCAAGCGGGACCCTGTCCACTTGGCCCCGGGACTGAACACCTAGCGCTTCTTCGGTGGCGGGGCGTAGCGGATGCGGACCGAGATGGGGCCGGCGCCCTCGGGCACCGTGATGTAGATCGGCGGGGCGCCGTCGAGGCCGCGCTTGTCGCAGCAGGGCATACGGGTTTCGCTGGCCTGGCCACCCACGGTGACCGTCACCACCAGAGCCGAGCCCGGCACGGCCGCCAGCTTCGGCGCGCTGCCTCCCAGCGGGATGCCGATCGAGACGCCGCCACCGGCTCCGGAGCCGCCGCCGCCGCGACCCCGATCGGGGCCATCACGCCCGCCGCCGCTGGACCCTGTTGATCCACCGATGCCGACGCCGATGGAAATTGGCGGACGCCCTCCGCTGACCTTGACCCCCGGCATGCCCGTCAGACCCTTCATCAGGCTGACCGGATCGAGGACCAGGCGATAGACGCCGGGCGGCAGCCGGGTTCCCGGCGTGTCGCCCTCGCCCCCGGTGCGCAGCGTGGCCATCGCGCCGCCTTCGGGGCGCGTGATGCTGACCGACACGCCATCGACAGGTCTGGAGCCGTCGGAGACGGTCGGCGGCGGACGATCATCCCTGGGCGGCGGGGGCGTCAGGGGTGGTGGCGTGATCGTCGTGCTGCGTCGGCCGTCGCCTCCCGGCGGAGGCGGCATCTGCGGCGGGCAGGTCAGGTTGTTCCGCACCGACATGCCATAGGTCCGGCCCGGCTGCGTCAGGGTGACCGTCGATCCCATCACGCCCGGCAGCGGACCGTCGTACCATCGGTAGGTCACCCCGGCCCACGTACAGCCTGCCGGGGCGGTCGGCGGCGGTCCTTGCGTCGCCTCATAAACGGTACAGGTCGAGCCGGCCGCGATGGCGCGTGACACCTGGGCGAGGCCGAGAGCAGGCGTATTGATGGTGATCGTCTCGGGCGTCCGGCCGGTGCAGGTGAGCAGGACGCTGAAACTCATCGGCGACAGGACGGTGTTCGAGGTTACGCCGTTGGTCCAGACCTCCTTGTAGATCTTGAACTCGGCTTCGGTGGCCGAATTGACCGTGTTGCAGGTCTGCTCGTTGAGGATCGTCAGGGTCTGGCTGGTCGTGGTGACCGTGGTCTGATGCTGGACGGTCGGCGTTGTCGAGCCGACATAGGTCGTCAGCCATCGACAGGGCGGCTGCCAGAAGCTGAGCGGCGGCGGCGGCGATTCCACGACTGTACAGGCCATGCCCAGCGGGATCTGGTTGAGTGTCTGCTGCATCGACTGCGAGGCGCCCAGGGCGACGGTCTTGAAGTAGGACGGCGGGTTGCCGGGCCAGGCGCAACTGACCTGGACCTGGAACGGCGTCGTCACGTTCAGGTTGCCGTCCAGCACCAGCACCTTCTTGATGATCAAGGTCCCGAACGACGTGAAGCACTGATAGCGGTTGGTCAGGGTGACCGTTGTCCCGTTGGACCCGACGGTGACCGGCGACGCCGCCGACAGGGTCGGCGCCATCCAGTTCATGAGGATCGGACAGTTGCCCTGGAACGGGCTGGGCGGCAGCGTCTCGGTGATGGCGCAGGACGTGTTGGCGGAGGGGCCATACAGGGTCTGCGACCCGCCGTCGGTCAGGGTCACTGACCCGGAGTAGCCGTCGGTGCAGGCGACATTGACCTGGAAGGTCGGCGCCGGCCCCATCAGCAGGTTGCCCTGCATCGGATGG
>JBKJII010000112.1:0-12665 GCA_046598505.1 Caulobacter sp.
CCGGAGGCGGAGGCGGCGGACCATAGGGATCGGCAGCGCTGGCGACGCCGGCGGCGCCGACGGCGAGAGCGAATACAACGCCCGCAATAATTTTGTTTCTCACGTCAGCACCCCTCAAACGAGTCTTCGACCCGGTATGTCTGGCCAGCCACCCGAAATATGCCGAGCATCGTCCAGCTTGATCGAACGATGATTAACCATTGCGACCGGGTCAAGCGGTCCCTTGCCGATTGCACCTGAGAGGGGAATTTTGCGCCGCCCGCAACGCTCATGGCGCGAACCATGCGCCAACATGGGGAATCGGCTCTGGTCCCCGCCCTGGAACTGGACGACGCGTGCGCCGGGTCAGGGTCTTCCCGCCAGACGCGACGCCGTTTGACTCGCAGGAGCAAGCGCGACCGAATGCCGGCAAAGGGGCGAACTTCCATGGGCCTAGATCGTCGAGCGATCCTGCGGGGCGCGGCCGCCGCCGGCTTGCTGTCCGTCGCAGGGCGGACCGCCGAAGCCGCCGGGCCGGCGCTGCGCCTGCGAAAGTCCGTGTCTTCGCTCGCGCGCGATGATGCTGACGTCGACGCCCTGCGACGCGCCATTCCGGCCATGCGGCGTTCCGGCGCCTGGGCCGCCCAGGTCGCGCTCCATGCCGACATGCGACACCGCCACCATTCGTCCTGGCGATTCATGGCCTGGCACCGTCTGCAGCTGGTGTGGTTCGAGCGGCAGGTCGCCCGGATCAGCGGCAAGGCCGACTTCGCCCTGCCGTTCTGGGACTGGGACGATGACCGTATTCCCAACCTGTTTCTCTACGACCCGCCGTTCATCGTGCCCGGCCGCGAGGCCAACGCCGGCGACACCATCAGCGGCTTCCTGACCGAGAACGGCCAGCGGCTGAACGGCCGCATGACCGACAACTTCGCCACCTTCTTCGGGCGCGCGCGGGGCGCCGCAGACCCGACCGACGGCGACCTGGGCCGGCGCTACTATTCGGGCTCCGGCGAGTGGGGCGGTCACAACCTGATCCACGGCTTCATCGGCGGCGACATGGGTCGGCTGGACCGCTCGCCGAACGATCCGCTGTTCTGGATGCATCACGCCAACATCGACCGGATCTGGACGCTGTGGCACGCCAAGCATTCACTGTCGTCCTACACGACGGCCTGGAAGAAGGAGTCGCTCGGCGGCTTCCTCGATGCCCAGGGCCGGCCGGCTCCGCCCGTACTGGCCGGGACGACGCTGGATCCGGCGGCGTTCGGTTACGGCTACCAGTTCGACCCTACCCCGCCGATCGCCTTCGCCATCGGCCCGGGCGCGCCGATCGTGCGTCGACGTTCCTACAGCTGGTCCATGCAGCGCATGGGTCCGGCGTCGGCCTTCATCGATATCTCCGCGGCGCTGGCGCGCGGCCAGGCCTCCGCGGCGAGCGGCTATCTGGAAGTCATCCCTGACCCGCACCGGGCCTCCATGGTCCGGCTGACCGCAAAGACGAAAACGCACGGATACGAGGTCTTCAAGGACGCCGTGTTCCTCGTGCCCATGGGCCATGCCATGGGGTCCCAGCGCTATCGCATCGATATGGAGGACCTCTGGCGCGCGCCGGACGAAGGTGGCGTGCGGCTGGAAATCGAGGCGGTCCCGCTGGTCGGTCGGCGGTCAGGCGACATGCCGACGACGCTGGTCGACTTCGTGCTCGACGCGGACCTGGGCTTTACCGCCTAGATCAGTAGCCCGGGGGGGCCGGAGAGTAGCCGTAGGATGTCCCTGACGGCGCCGCCGAATAGGCCGGCGCACGGTATGTGGCCGGTCCGCCGTTCTCGCATTGCAGCTCGCGCCATTCGTACCGCCCGGGGCTGATGAGGCGGCGAGAGGTGATGGTCCGGTACACGGGCGGCAAGGTCCAGGTCTCGACGCGCTCCGGCGTGACCAGCACGCGGGTGCGGACATAGCGATACTCGGCCGGAATGACCCGCCGCTCGACATGCTCGGGGCAGTCGACGACCTGGCGGGGCACGACACGAGTCTCGGGCGGAACCTCGATCTGGACCGTGCGGGCGGGGACGCGTAGCACCTGTCGCGTGACGAGCCGGTACTCGGCCGGCACCTCGACCAGACACAGCACCTCACCGGTCGGCAGGACCCGGGTCGGTCCGGGATAGGTCGACGGGTAGTCAGCCAGCGCGCCACGACGCCACTCGGTGTAGGCCGCACGGGCGAGAACCCGCTCTGTGACAGTCTCGTACTGGGCCGGGATCGTTTCGGTCCGCCAGCCGCCGGGCCGGACCACCACCGTCTCGTAGACGGTGCGGTAGGTCGCTGGGATCGTGATCATCTCGACACGTTCAGCGCAGACCAGTTCCTGGCGCACGGCCTCGCCGTAGACAGCCGGGACGATCCGGGAGCGCGGCTGTCCGGGCTCAACCACCTGTTCCGAGACGTCCTGATACTGAGGCGGGATCAGCACCTTTTCGTAGCAATGCCCAGGGACCGGGTTGGGCGGGCAGTCGTCGCCATTGCCGGCCAGGGCGGCGCCGACTCCGAGCACCGCCACGGCCAGCACCGCCGCCGACGTGGCTCCGAACATCGCTCCGCGCCTGCTCATCTGAAGGCTTGCCCCGCCGACCGTCGTTAACCCTGTTCCACTGAACACCGTTTTGACGGCCGTTTCGCAGGATTTCGGCTGTCAGGCGAAATCGGCGCAGCGTGGGCTTGCCTTCCCCGCGCGTCGTCTGTCTAGCCTGCACGCAAGTGGAGGACCCGATGATCTCATTCCAGCTTGACCAAGAGCAGACCATGATCCGCGACAGCCTGCAGGCTTTCGCCGCCGAGGTGCTGGCCCCGCAGGCTCGCGTCATCGACGAGGCCGGCGAGATGCCGGCCGAGGTGATCGCCCAGGGCTGGGACTTCGGCCTGATCGCGGCCTCGATCCCCGAGCAGTACGGCGGCGGTGGCGGTGAACGGTCCTGCATGACCAACGCCGTGGCGCTTGAGGCGCTGGGCGGCGGCTGCGCCAGCCAGGGCGTGGCCATCATGGCGCCGGGCCAGTTCGTCGGCGCCCTGCTCGACTTCGGCACTGACGAGCAGAAGGCCGAGCACCTGCCCCGGTTCGCCGGCAGTGAACCGGTGGCCTGCAGCCTGGCGATCCAGGAGAGTCAGTTCGGCTTCGCGGCCGAAGCGCAGCGCACGACAGCGACGCGCAACGGCAACGGCTGGGTGCTGAAAGGCGAGAAGCGGCTGATCCCGCTGGGTGACAGGGCGGACCATTTCCTGGTGCTGGCCCGCGATCCGGATGGCGAAGGGCTGGCGGCCGTGTCGGCGTTCATCGTGCCCCGCGACACCAAGGGCCTGACCGTCTCCCCGGAGAACGGCAGCCAGGGTCTCAAGCCCGTGCCCAAATCAAAAATCACGCTCGACGCCGTCGAACTGCCCGGCTCGGCCCGGCTGGGCGGCGACGCCGGCATCGATGCCGCCCGGCTGATCAACCAGGCGCGCGTCGGGGCCGCCGCCATGGCCGTCGGCTTGTCGCGCCAGGCCACCGACTTCGCCATTCCCTACGCCAGGGAGCGCGTCGCGTTCGGCGAGGCCATCGGCAAGAAGCAGTCGATCGCCTTCATGCTCGCCGACATGCATATCGAGTGCGAGACGATGCGCTGGATGGTCTGGAAGGCCGCCAGCCTGCTCGAGCACAACGACCCGGGCGCGACCAGGGCGGCCGTGCTGGCGCAAGACTATGTGCGGCGCAAGTCGATCAAGATCGCCGACGACGCGCTGCAGATCTTCGGCGGCCACGGCTTCATTCGCGACCTGCCGCTGGAAATGTGGCTGCGCAACGCCCGCACCCTGACCGTCCTCGACGGTCCGGTCTCGGTTTAGGGAGGAACGACCATGGCTGACTTCCGTCTCTCCGACATCGACCAGCAGATTCTCGACAAGGTCGTCGAGGTCGGCAATTCGACCACGTCGCACACGCGCTACTACGAGGACCATGAGCACGAGTTCCCGCCGGCCAGGCTTGAAGGCGAACGCGGCTTCGAGGAGGTGTTCCCTCTGTTTGGTCAGCGCAAGCCTGACGACACCCCGATGATGACCTTCATGATGGCGGTCAGCATCGCGCGCGGCTCGACCAACGGCGTGGTGCGGGGCCTGGGCCTCGCCATGCCCGCCGGCCGGGCCAGCGGCCTGGGCAACGCGGCCCTGCAGTCCGCCGGCACCGCCGAGCAGAAAGCCCGGTGGGGCAACCTGTTCCTCGCCATGTCGATTACCGAGCCGGGCGCCGGCTCAGACACCAAGGCGATCCAGACCACCGCCCGCCTTGACGGCGAGGAATGGGTGATCAACGGCGACAAGATCTTCGTCACTGACGGCGTGCGCGCCGACGGGGCTATTGTCTGGGCGACCATCGACAAGTCGGCCGGCCGCGCCGGGATCAAGTCGTTCCTGGTGTTGAAGGACGCGCCGGGCTTTGAGCTGGTGCGCAAGGAGAAAAAGCTCGGCATCCGGGCTTCGGACACCGCCGCCTACGCCTTCCGCGACTGCCGTATCCCGCGCGACCAGATGCTGGGGGATGACGAGACCGTGCCCAAGGGCGGCGGTTCGGCCGCCTACAAGGGCGTGATGAAGACCTTCAACATGACCCGTCCGGCGGTCGCCTCCGGTGGCGTGGCCAAGGCCCGGGGCGCGCTCGAGTTCGCGAAAGCGGCCCTGGCCGAGGAGGGCGTGACGGTCGATTGGGACAAGAGCTTCAACCAGCGCAGCGCGGTCGAGCAGAAGCTGATCGAGATGGAGGCCGACACCGAGGCCGCCACCCTGTCGGTGCTGCACGCAGCCTGGCTCAGTGACGTGAAGCAGCCGAACAACCTCGAGAGCTCGGTCTGCAAGGCCAAGGGCGGCGAGGTCTGCCGGACCATTCCGCAACAGGCCATGGAACTTCTCGGCGGCATGTCGGTCAGCCACGACCATCTGGTCGAGAAATACCTTCGCGACGGCCGCATCAGCGACATCTACGAAGGCACCGGCCAGATCCAGCGCCTGATTATCGCCAGAGAGATCCTCGGCTACTCGTCCGAAGAGCTGACCTAGAGACTGCCTGCTAGCGCGGAGCCTTTTCCATCACCAGCGGGCAGTGGCGGGCCATCAGCGACTCCATCTCCGGATTGTCGCGGATCGTCCGGGTCAGAACGGCGCAGCGCTGGACCTGTTTCTTCAGGCGCTTGTCGAGCAGGAGTTCGGCGGCAATCCGGCCGCTGGTCTCGTGGTCGGCGCTCATCCGCACACCGCCGCCGGCCGGGCTGTCGAGGAACATGATCCGCTCCGCGCCCGGTGTGTTTGACCAGGCCTTCCACTCCGGCAGCGCGCCATCGACGCCGCGTCCGGGCGCGCCTGTGGCCGCGAAGTTGACCCAGTATCCCATCATCGCGTTCGAAAGCGCGATGCGGCCCGGCTCGTTGTGCCTGGTGAAGGCGAACTGGTCGAAGGCGCCCAGCAGCTTGAAGTGGCCGAACACAAACGGGATCTCGAGACTGTGACCGGCTCCCAGCAGCTTGCCGAGGTTGGTGAACAACACCCGGCCCTCTTCGTCCCAGTCGAATCGATAGGCCCAGACCGCCGTGTGGCCACCCGCGACCATGCGCGTCGCCGGCGTGTCGACCGCATTGGCCCGCCACATGCGGCTCGGGTAACCGGAGATGGCGTCATAGAACTTCTGGTTCCGCGCCACCGGCATCTTGCCCAGCACGTACTTCACCAGGTCCGGGTTCAGGGCGTTGAACAGCTTCATCTCGTCGCGGTTCGTGCCGGTGATTACGGGCACCGCGTTGAAGGTCGCGGGACTGTCCAACCCGGAGCTCAGGCCCCCGGCGGGAAGGGTCACGCCATCGGCGATCACGCGCAGCGGGTCGAGCTGGCTTTCGAGGGTCTTGTAGGCCGCGAAGACGGTCGTCACCGGTGCGGCGCGCAGGGCGGGGCCGATGATCGGTTCGCCGGGCCCGACGATGCGTTGACCGACCACCGTGGCCGAGGTCGGACCGCCATCGGTCGCGCCTTCAGCCTCGGCCATCGGCACGGAGCGGAAGGAACCGGACTCGACGATGGCGCGGTGGAACAGTCCCTTGGCGCGCGGGCTGGACAGCAGGGCGACGACGTTCTGGCCACCGGCGCTCTCACCGAAGATCGTCACGCGGCCAGCATCGCCGCCGAAGGCGCCGATGTCGGAGCGGATCCATTCCAGGGCCCGGATCTGGTCGAGCGTGCCGAAGTTGGCCGAGGCGTCGTCGGGGATGGTCCCGCCCTGCCGCAGCGCATCAAGCGCCATCCAGCCGAAGGCGCCCAGGCGGTACTGGACCACCACGACGATGACCTTGAAACGGCTGGCGAGCGCCGATCCGTCATATTGCTCGGCCCGGCCCCAGGTGTTCGACCCGCCGTGGATCCACATCATCACCGGCAGTTTAGTCGCGCCCGCCTCGGCAGCCGTCATCGGCGGGGCGTAGACGTCGAGATAGAGGCAGTCCTCCTGGCCGACGATGTCGCCCCAGCGATCCTTCTTCACACCGTCGAGAGCGCTGAGTTGCTGCGGACACCAGGGCGCGGGCGCAACGGAGGTGCGCTGACCTGTCCAGGCCGCCGCCGGGCGTGGCGCACGCCAGCGCAGGTCGCCGACCGGCGGCGCGGCGAAAGGGATGGCCCGCCAGACGTGGGCCCCGGTTGGAGCGTCGACGTAGCCGACCACCCCGCCCTCGGCGAGGGTTCGGGCGGTTGTCGCATCTGGCGTCGAAGCGGCGGCAGTCTTGCCTGCCCCGCCCGCACAGGCGGTCAGGACCAGTGCGGCCAGCAGTGCAACGATGCGCTTCATAGAATCCCCCGTCGTCTCGACGCGCCAAGATAGAGCCCGCGCGCCGGGCGCCCAGCCCCCGATACCAGCAAAAGCCCGCCTCAGAACGCGAGGCAGATCTTGCCGAAGTGCTTCTGCGACATCTGATGGGCGAAGGCGGCGGAAATCTGCTCCAGGGGGAAGGTCGAGTCGATCACCGGGACGATGCCGTTGGCCTCGATGGCCGCGATCATGTCTTCCTGGTCCTGACGAGACCCGACGGTGATGCCCTGGATGCAGACGTTCTTGGACATGGCCAGCGCCGTCGGGATGTCGCCGGACACGCCGGTCAGCACGCCGATCAGCGAGATGTGGCCGCCGATGCGGCTGGCGACGATCGACTGGCCCATGGTGCCCGGCCCGCCGATCTCGACCACGGCGTCGACGCCACGACCGCCGGTCAGGGCCAGGGCCGCCGCGCCCCAGTTCGTCTCTTCCTTGTAGTTGATCAGGTGATCGGCCCCGAGGTCCTTCAGCTTCGCCAGCTTTTCGGCCGAGGACGACGTGGAGATCACCGTCGCGCCGGCCGCCTTGGCCAGCTGCAGCGCGAAGATCGACACGCCGCCGGTGCCCTGGGTCAGGACGATGTCGCCGGGCTTGATATGGGCCTCTACCATCAACGCCCGCCAGGCAGTCAGGGCCGCACAGGGCAGCGTCGCCGCCTGGGTGAAGCTCCAGCCTTTCGGCATGCGGGTGAAGGCCGTTTCCGGCATGGCCACATACTCGGCCGCGAAGCCCTCGGCGCTGTCGCCCGGCACCCCGAGCAGGCGTGGCAGGGTCGGACCGCCGCCCGGCCAGTTCGGGAAGAAGGTCGACAGCACCTGGTCGCCGACCTTGAACAGCTTCGTGCCCGCGCCGACCTCGACCACCTCGCCGGCCCCGTCGGACATCGGGATGCGGCCGTCCGGCACGCGGATCATGCCCGCCACCACCGCGAAGTCGTGGAAGTTCAGCGAGCTGCCCTGGATGCGGACCAGGATCTCGCCCGGCCCCGGCATCGGCCGGTCGCGTTCCTCGATGACAATGTTCTGCAGCCCGCCCGGGGCTTTGACGGCGGCGACCTTCATGGGTGCGTTCTCTGGTTCAGGAGGTGGGTTGGGATGGCTACTCGGCGGCCATGGCCATGGCGGCGGCCTGTCGACCACGGATCAGCTTGCCGGGCATCGCGCCGGTCGCCTCGCCGTTTTCGTAGGTGACGACACCGTTGACGATGGTGGCGATGTAGCCGGACGCCCGCTGGATCATACGGCGTCCATTGGCCGGCAGGTCGAAGACCATCTCCGGCGCCTGGATGGCCAGGTGCTCGAAGTCGATGATATTGACGTCGGCCTTCATGCCGACCGCCAGCACGCCGCGGTCGTTGAGGCCGTAGAGACGGGCCGTGTCGCGCGTCTGCATGGCGACCACCTTCTCCAGCGGCAGGGTCGGGCCGCGCTTACGGTCGCGCACCCAGTGGGTCAGCATGTAGGTGGGGAAGCTGGCGTCGCAGATGACGCCGCAATGGGCGCCGCCGTCGGACAGGCTGAGCACCGTGTTCGGGTCGTACATCATCGCGTGGATGTGGTCGAAGTTGAACTCGGCGTAGTTCAGCAGCGGCAGGTAGATGTAGCCACGGCCGTCATTCTCCATGAGCATGTCATAGACGATCGCGTCCGGCGCCTTGCCGCTCGTCTCGGCCAGCGCCTTGATGGAGTCTCCGGCGCTCGGCTCGTAGTCGAGATTGCCGTCCGGCTGTTGCAGCCGGAACATGCGATCGAAGCCCTGGGTCATGATGGCGCCCAGAGGGCCCATCTTGCGGTTCGGCTCCGACAGGATCGCAGCGCGAACCGCCGGGTCCCTGAGTTGGACGAGCCGCTCTTCGAATGGCAGGGCGGCGATGTCGCGGTAGGTCTGGCGGCCGACAAAGGGATGGATCGTGCTCTGCCAGCCCAGCACCAGGCCCGTCGGGCGGCAGGCGATCTGCGCGACAATGCTGGCGCCCTGGGCCCTCGCCCGGGCGTTCAGGTCCAGCAGCTTCACCCAGTTGTCCGGACGCATGGGCGACTGCAGCAGGCTGTAGGTCACCGTCACGCCGGTATCCATCGACATGGCCCGCATCCAGTCGAACTCCGGCTCGGCAGGGGCCATGTCTGACGACATTTCAAACACGCCAGGGCCGACCCGGGCCATGGCCTTGCCGATGGCCAGCAGCTCGTCGGCGGCGGCCGTGGTGCCCGGCATCACCGTGCCGTCCTTGGTGGTGTGAACGACGGTGCGCGAGGTCGAGAAGCCCAGCGCGCCGGCCTCCATGCCCTCGGCGACAATGGCCGACATGGCGGCGATGTCCTCAGCCGTGGCCTCCTCGTTGCGCGCCCCGCGGTCGCCCATGACGTAGGCGCGGACGGCGCTGTGCGGAACCTGGGTGGCCACGTCGAGCACCCGCTCCTGGGCGTCGAGGCTGTCGAGATACTCGGGGAAGGTCTCCCAGTTCCAGGTGATGCCCTCGACCAGAGCCGAGCCGGGGATGTCTTCAACCCCCTCCATCAACTCGATCAGCCACTCGTGGCGGTCGCGCTTCACCGGCGCGAAGCCGACGCCGCAGTTGCCCATCACCGCCGTGGTCACACCGTGCCAGCTGGAGGGCGACAGGTAGGGGTCCCAGGTCACCTGGCCGTCATAGTGGGTGTGAATGTCGACCCAGCCCGGCGTGACGATCATGCCCCCGGCGTCGATCTCGAGCCGGCCGGTCTGCGAGACCTTCCCGACGGCGACGATCTTCCCGTCGTCGATGGCGATGTCGCCCACGAAGGCCGGCGTTTCGGCGCCGTCGATGATCCGTCCGTGGCGGATGACCAGGTCGTGCATGTCCGTCTCCCGTGCGGATCAGGCCGGGTCGCAAGACCCGCCCTTTCCTTGGTTTGCAGGATCATGAACCCCTCCGGAGGCCGCGGAAAGTATGACCCGACGTCAGGACCGCGCACCAATTGGCCGCGCAGGTTCGCCGCACGTCAGCCTTCCCCTAACCCAGATCCCGCGGCTCCGGCCATTTGAACGATCGCGCCTGGCGCACGAAGGCGCCGACGGCGGGTGAGTGGGGGCGGCCGCGGACGGTGGCCAGCATGATGGTCCGTTCGAACTCCGGGTCGATCAGTTTGCGGATCACCAGACTGGGGTCGGTGACGCAGAATTCCGGGATGAAGCCGACGCCCAGGCCGGCCTTGATCATACCCTGGACCCAGTCGTCGCGCTCGCTGGAGAACACCTTGCGCATGAACACGCCCTGGCCGTGGAACGCCTGGCGGGCGTGGTCGAAATACTCGCAGCTGGCGCGGCTGACATAGTTCTCCTCGTGCAGCTCCTCGGCGCGGACAACGTTCTGCAGGGCGAAACGATGGTCGCGCGGCACGGCGACGACGAACCGCTCCTGGAACAGCGGCAGGGCGTGGAACCGTTCGTCCAGCCCGTCCGGCAGACCGAACAGACCGACATCCAGGTCGCCTGCGTCCAGCCGGGCCGACAGATCGGCCGCCGCCATGTCGCTGACCCGCAGCTCTACGTTGGGGTTGCTGCCGCGGAACGCCGCGAGCAGGTCGGACACAATGGCCGGCCCGACCGTGCACATGGCCCCGATGTGCAGCACCGCCTGATCCAGCGACATCAACGCCTGGGCCTGGGACTTCGCCGCCTCCGCCTGGGCCAGGATGCCTTCGAAATAGGGCAGCATGGTCCGGCCCAGTTCGGACAGATGGGTCTTCTGGCGCTCGCGGTGGAACAACGGCCCGCCGAGTTCGGCTTCCAGCTGCTGGATGGCGCGGGTCAGCGCGGGCTGGGTGACGTTCGACTGCTCGGCCGCGCGCGTGAAGTTCAACGTCCGGGACAGCGCCAGGAAGTAGCGGACCTGCTGCATTTCCATGGCGACGCACCCCCGTTTCGTCACGCAGGCCAACCTCGAACGAAAAGTCCCCGTTGAGGCGCCCTAGCGGCAAGCGGCTATACCCGGCTGAACGAGAGTCAAGGAGTCCTCATGGACGAGACCAAGCCGACCGGCGTCGAAGACCTGAACCGCACCCTGGGCCTGGTCCGGCGCATCGAGATGAGCGACGAGGGCCGGGCTGTGCTGGAGTACGAGGCAGGCCTGCACATGTGCCACTCGGGCGGCGTGGTCCAGGGCGGCTTCGTCACCGGCTGGATCGACGCAGCCATGGCCCATGCCGCCATCGCCATGACCGGTCCGGGTGTTGTGCCGATGTCGCTGGAGCTGAAGGTCAGCTTCTTCGCGCCCGCCAGGCCGGGCAAGGTGATCGCCGAAGCCTGGGTCGAGAAGCGCGGCCGGACGACCTGTTTCTTCGAGGGTCGGCTGCTCGATCCGACGGGCAAGGTGCTGGCCAAGGCCTCCTCGACCCTGCAACTGGTCGACCGCGCCAGGGTCGAGGCCGCGAGCAAGGCGGCGACCTGACAGGATTTATTCGCCGGACGAGACGATCCGGCGCTAAGAGAGCCACGCAGTCGGCCGCCAGACGCCGACGCGATTCAAACCCGGGATGGAGACAAAATGCACTACGCCGAGCTGAACGACGCCTGGGCCGAGCTGATCGCGCCGGGTGCGCCCTTCGAGATCGCCGAGATCGAGGTTCGCGGCGCGACGATCCGCTCGTTCAAGAACGCCCCGCCGAGCGTGCGCGAGGTCTGGCTCTCCACCCTGCCTTTCGCCGAGCGCGACTACCTCGTCTATGAGGATGACCGCTTCACCTATGCCCAGGCTCACGCCCAGGTCGCGTCGATCGCCAACTGGATGCTGGCCCATGGCGTGAAGCCGGGCGACCGCGTGGCCATCGCCATGCGCAACTATCCCGAATGGATGCTGATCTACTGGGCCGGCTGCTGCATCGGCGTGGCCATCGTCGGCATGAACGCCTGGTGGACCGCGCAGGAGATGGCCTACGGGTTCAAGGACTCGGCCCCCAAGGTGGTGTTCGCCGATGAGGAGCGGATCGCGCGGATCAACGAACAACCGGGCATGCTGGGCGATGCGACGCTGGTGGCGGTCCGCGTCGACACCCTGCCCGCCGGCGCGACGCCATGGTCGGATGTGATCGCCACGGGCGGGACCCTGCCCGACATGCAGATCGACCCCGATTCAGACGCCTGCATCTTCTATACCTCCGGCACCACGGGCTTTCCCAAGGGCGCCCAGCTGACCCATCGCGGGTGTGTCGCCAACCTGATGAACATGATGTTTTCGGGCCAGGTCCAGGCCCTGGCGACCCAGCGCGCCACCGGGGTGGTCCCTGATCCCACCGTTGCGCCGCCGATCCCGGTGACCTTGATCACCACGCCGCTGTTTCACGTCACGGCCAACAATTGCGGCGCCTACGCCGTGACCGCGGCCGGCGGCAAGATGGTGCTGATGTACCGCTGGGACGCCGGCGAGGCGCTGAAGCTGATCGAGCGCGAAAAGGTCAGCGCCATGAGCGGCGTGCCGGTGATGGCGCGTGAACTGATCACCCACCCGGACTTCGACAGGTACGATCTGTCCAGCCTGCTGACCCTCGGCGGCGGCGGCGCGCAGCTGCAGCCCGACCTGGTGGCCAAGATCGACAAGACCGTCGCCACGGCCCGGCCGAACACCGGCTACGGCATGACCGAGACCTGCGGGATCATTACCTCGATCGCCGGTGACTTCTTCGTCGACAAGCCCTCCAGCTGCGGCCGGGCCATGCCGAGCTTCGAGGCGAAGGTCGTCGACGACGAGGGCGCCACCCTGCCCGCCGGCCAGCCCGGCGAGCTGTGGGTCAAGGGCGCCCCGGTCATCAAGGGCTACATCAAT
>JBKJII010000260.1:0-7430 GCA_046598505.1 Caulobacter sp.
GCCGGCAGCGTTCGCCGGGGTCTGGGCGCCGCCGGCTTCACGGTTGAGAAGCGGCCCGGCCACGGCCGCAAGCGCGAACGGCTCGAAGCCCGCGCGCCGGGTGAACCAGCCCAGAACCAGGCCGCGCCGACCGTCGCCATCCTCGGCGCGGGAATCGCCGGCGCGGCCCTCGCCCGCGCCTTCCGCGCTCTGGGGGTCGAGCCGACGGTGATCGGGGCGCAGGGCGCCGGCGCGTCCGGAAATCCCGCCGCCATGGTCACGCCGCGCTTCGACGCAGGCCTCGGACCCGCGGCGCGTCTGTACGCCCAGGCGTTCCATCGGGCCGTTGATCTCTATGGCGAGCAGCCCGAGGCCGTCGTAAACCGTGGCGCATATCAGCTTGAAGCCTCCGACCGTGATGGCGGGCGGTTCGATGTGGTCGCGACGGCGGGTCTGTTCGCCGCCGGCGCGCTGACCAGGCTGACGGCAAAGGATGCCTCAACGCAGCTCGGGGAGGCGACGCCCGGCGGCCTGGCGGTGACCGAGGCGGTCGTGCTCCAGCCGGCGGCCCTGATCGGCGCATGGCTGCCCGCCACGACCGCCGGACGCGCCGCGCGCATCGAACGCCACGATGAGCGCTGGGCTGTGCTGGACGACCAGGGCGCGCGCCTCTGCCTCGCCGACGTCGTCTGTATCGCGGCCGGCCACGCCAGCGCGGCCTTCGCGCCGGACCTGACCCTGCAGGCGATCCGGGGCCAGGCCAGCTGGACCACCACACCTGAACCCGCACCGGCGGTCTCAAAGGGCGGCTACGTCGTTCCAATGGCCGATGGCGGCGTTCTGTTCGGGGCCACCTTTGATCGCGACGAGACGGACGAGGCCACGCGTGACGCCGACCACGACCGCAACCGCGCCCTGCTGGCCGGGACCCTGCCGGGTCTGGCCAGGCGCATCGCCGAACGCCCGGTAACGGGGCGCGCCAGCATCCGGGCGGCGACACGCGACCGCCTGCCGCTCGCCGGCCCCATGCCCGACAAAGCCGGACAGTTCATCCTGTCAGGACTGGGCTCGCGGGGGTTCTGCACGGCGCCGCTGCTGGCGGAACACCTGGCGGCCACCGTAATGGGCCTTCCCTCGCCCCTGCCCGCCGATCTCGCCGCCCAGGTCGACCCTGCGCGCTTCCCCGGCCGTGCTCGACGGCGCGCCTCGCCCTTGCCACCATCGCGCACTACATAAGCATCCGGGACGGGGCGCCGGCATCCTGGAGATTGTCATGAAAACTCTGACCCTCGCGGCCCTCATCGCCGGCCTGGCGCTTACCGCAGGCGCCTCGGCCCTGGCCTCGGACGACGCCGCCACGCCCGCCGCCAATCCACCCGCCAAACGCGCCTGTTTCTTCTCCCACCAGATCAACGGCTGGCAGGAGAGCAGGACGCGCGGCGAGAACGTCGTCTACCTCAATGTGAACGCCCATGACGTCTACCGGCTGGATACGTTTGGCCCCTGCAACGGGATCAACGAGGCGATCTCGATCGGCGTGCAGACCCACGGCGGCGGCATTGCGATCTGCGATGGCCTGGACGTGACCCTTGTCGTGCAGGAGGCGACGGGCCCTTATCGGTGTCCGGTTTCGAAGATCACCAAGCTCACGCCGGCCGAGATCAAGGCTCTGAAAACGCGGTCCTGAAGACCTCCTGCGACAGCCTGTCGCAACCCTCACGCGCAACGAATCCCCAGCCGCGACATTCCGCGACAGGGGCAGGGCGACACCCAGCCTCTAAATGCTGAAGAACGCCGTTTCCTGGAACGGCGAGAGGGAAGAGCAGGGTGGACGGCGAATACTCACAACAAACCGGCCCGTTCAGGCCCGAGGTGTTCTTCCTCGGCAGGACCGAAGGCTGGGGCGTCGCCCGGGGCCCGATGGGCCGGCTTCACCGCCGCTGCCGGATCGTCACCGAAGGTCGCCTCGACGACGCTTTCCGCGCTATCCAGTTCGAAGAGACCGTTCACTGGGAGGACGGCGAACAGGATGACTGGCGCTGGGCCATGACGCGAGGCCTGGACGGGCGCTACGTGGCGGCCGAGGCCCGCGCCGGGGTCGGCATCCAGGGACGGTATGACGGCGCGGACTATCTGCTGTCCTTCCGCCGGACACTACGTCCCGAAGGAGGGCCCCGGCCCCGCTTCAACACCCGCTTCACGCAAATCTCGCCGAGCGTCGCCTTGAAGTGCGTCCGGATCTCCCTCTGGGGCTTGCGCGTCGGTGAACTGACCGCCTTCCACAAGCGCGTGGACTAACCGGGCTTCTAGTGCTCCCGGCCCGACCGCCAGAAGGTCTGCAGCAGCGGCTCCATCAGATAATCCAACGCCGTCCGCTTGCGCAGCGGCACCAGCACCTGCACGGGCAAACCGGCCTGCAGGCCCGTCCGCGGTCCGCGCACCCTGGCGATGCGCTCGATCTGCGACGGCGGCACCGATACCTCGGCGCGGAAATAGCGATGCCCTGATTTCTCGTCGAGGAAACTGTCGGCCGACAGCTCGGTCACCCGTCCCTTGAGGATCGGCAGATCGCGCTCGTGCAGTGATGAGAAGCGGATCTGGGTTTCCTGGCCGATCTTGAGGTCATCAGCGTCGTTCGGATCGACGTTGGCCTGAATGACCAGAGCGCGGTCCTGGGGCACGATTTCCATCAGGACGTCACCGGGACCCACGACGCCGCCGACCGTGTAGACCTTCAGCCCCACCACCTTGCCGCTGGATGGCGCCCTGACGGTCGCGCGGTCGAGTTGCTGGCGCATGGCGGTCAGCTTGGGCTGCAGTTCATCGAGGCGCACCGAGACATCGCGCAACTGGCTGGTGACCTCCTCGATCATCTGGCGATCAAGGGACAGCAGCTGCATGCGGGTTTCGCCGATGGCCTCGCCGGAGCGGGCGATCTGGGCACGGAAAGATCCGTCCTCGCCCGTCAGCGCCGCCTCGTTGCGTTCCAGCGCGCGCACCCGGTTCACGGGCGCGTAGCCCTGGGCGGCCAGCTTGCGCATGCCGTCCAGTTCCTCGCCGATCAGGCGCTGCTGTTCGGCATTGGCGTCCAGCTGACGCTGATAGCCTGTGACCTGCTCCGAAAGCTGACTGACACGCTGGCCGAGCACCCCGCGCTGGGCCTGCAGCGCGTTGCGGCGGGCGTCGAACTGCTGGCGTTGCAGCGTCAGGGCCTCGACGGCCAGCGCCTTGTCCTGCGGCGACAGGTTCGCGAATTCCGGCGGCGGCGCGAAGGCGCCGGCATGGCGACGCTCGGCGTCGAGGCGCGCGCGCTGGGCCAGCAGGGTGAACACCTCGCTGGTGGTCGCCCGTTCGTTGGCCCGCAGGTCGCCGGCCGCGATCTCGACCAGGACCTGGCCCTTGGTGACGGTCTGACCTTCGGTGACGTGAATGGCGCTGACCATCCCGCCTTCACGGTGCTGCACGGTCTGGCGGTTGCCGGCCACGGCGATGACGCCCTGCGCGTAGGCTCCCGAGTCCAGGCGCGTGACGGCCGCCCAGCCGAGGAAGCCGACGAAGAAGGCGATGGCGACACCGGCGCCCCAGCGCAGTTCGGTGCGCGGGTCGTCACTCAGGCTGTCGGGCGTCCTGGTCGGCGGAGCGGGGCGGTCAAGCGCGATACTGTCGGAGGCGCTCATTACTGACCCTTCAGTTCAACGACGTTGGACGCCGGACGCTGGGCGCCTGACATGGCGGCCAGCACCTCGGCGCGCGGGCCGATCTTCTCGATAGTCCCGTCACGCAACACCATCAGCCTGTCGGCCGCCGCGAGCACGCCGGTGCGATGCGCGATGATCATGATCGAGGCGCCGCGGGCCTTGGCGGCGGCGATGGCCTTGGCCAGCGCCATCTCGCCCTCGGCGTCGAGGCAGGAGTTGGGTTCATCCAGCACCAGAACGGCCGGATCGCCGTAGAGCGCGCGCGCCAGGGCGACCCGCTGGCCCTGGCCGGCCGACAGTCCCCGCCCACCGTGAGCCAGCACGGTGTCATAGCCCTGCGGCAGCTTGAGGATCATGTCGTGCACGCCCGCCGCCTGGGCGGCGGCGACCACGGCGGCGTCGATCTCCGCCGGGTCTTCCCCCCGCCAGACGGCGAAACGCGAGATGTTGTCCCGCACGCTGCCTGCGATGAGGGCGTTGTCCTGGGGCAGGTAGCCGATGTGCCGGCCGAGACGATCGGAGTCCCAGTCGGCGAGATTGGCCCCGTCAAGGCGGACGACGCCGGCGTCCGGCGCGACAGCGCCCACCGCCAGGCGGGCCAGGGTGGACTTGCCGGCGCCGCTCGGGCCCACGACGCCGAGCACTTCGCCCGGCTCCATGGCGAACATGATGCCTTTGAGGACGAGGGCGTCGGAGCCCGGGGCCCGCTGAACGACCTTGTCGAACTTCAACGCACCGGTCGGCGTCGGCAGCTGGGTGCGTGGCGTCTCCGGACCAGCCCCGGCGAACAGTTCGCTCAGGGTCTTCAAGGCCCCGCGCGCCTGCACGACCGTGCCCCAGGACCCGACCACCTGTTCGACCGGCTGCAACGCGCGGCTCATCAGGATCGAGGCGGCGATGATCGCGCCGGAGGAAATCTGTCCCTTGACGGCCAGGAAGGCGCCGAGGCCGAGCGCGGCGGACTGCAGGAACAGGCGGGTGAACTTGGTCCAGGCGGCGAAGCGGCCGCCGGTGAACTGGGCCTGGCCGGCGAGGTTCAGGCCCGCGCGTCGATCCGCAAGCTGGCGCTCACGCAGCGCGCCGCGCATGCCGAGCGCGCGCACGATGTCGGTGTTCTGGGCGGCGGCTTCCTGGGCGGCGTAGGCGGCGTTCGTGGCCTTCGTCGCTTCCTGCGACTTGGTCTTGGTCGAGCGCTCGTTGAAAATCGCCAGGGTGACGAGAATGGCGCCGCCAAAGATCGTCAGCGCGCCGAGCGCCGGATGCAGCATGAAGGCGATGATCAGATAGATCGGCGTCCAGGGCGCGTCGAGAAAGCCCAGCGCCGCCTGACCGGAGATGGCCTGGCGCAGGATATCGAACTCGCGCATGCCCAGCAGCGGTGCGCCGGGCGCATTGCGCGCCATCAGCTTCTCGAGCAGCGGGCCGGCCAGTTCCTTGTCCAGCCGCAGGCTGGCCCGGACCAGCAGTCGGGCCCGGATCGCATCGAGCGCGGCCAGGGTGATCAGCGCGAACGCAACCGCCAGCGTAATGAAGACCAGGGTCATGATGCCGCCCGTCGGCACCACCCGGTCGTAGACCTGCAGCATGTAGATCGACGGGGTCAGAAACAGCAGGTTCAACAGGCCGCTGAAGACGAAGATACCGATGAAGTGAGGCCGGCAGGCCCGAAAGGCGGCGGCCAGCTGGGGCGGAAGGTCAATGCTCAGATACTTCACGACGAACCCTTTTCGGCACTCCGCGTGCAACCCCTGCAAAGCTTGTTCCACGGGCGGTTTGCGACCAATGCGTCAATGAGCCATGGGGGCGAAGTCTACAAGAGGGATGGACGAAACGCGCGCGGGGCATTTACCTCCACGTTTATGGGGGACGGACACGATCCACAGGCGATAGATCGGCTGACGCCGCGCGAGCGCGAGTGTCTGCGTCTGGTCGCCGATCACCTCCATTCGAAAGAGATCGCTCGCCGCCTGAGCATCTCCCAGCATACGGTTGATGGCCATCTCAACGAAGCCCGTCGGCGCCTCGGTGTCGCCAGCCGCCGCGACGCCGCAAGGCTGCTGGTGGCCTGGGAAGGCAGCCATCCCCCCCTCAATGGTTTAGGGGGCGCCGCGGAGGGGATAGTCCCCCGGCCCGACGATCGGTCAGGTTTCTCGCAATTCTTGCGGGAGATGGATCATGAGCGACCTGAGCACAGAGAGCGGGACGGAGACAGGCCGGGAAACGATCGCCGGGATCGCCTCGAGCGCCCCGACCACGCCGCCGCCGGCGCTGTGGAACCCGGCCGCGGATATGCCGGTCTGGACCTGGAGTCAGCTGGAGGACGCGCTGGGCGAGCTGGCGGCGAGCCGGCAGCAGCACGACATGATCGAGAATCTGGTGTCGGCCACGCGCAAGCAGGCCCGCTACCTGCCTTCGGGACACATCCTGAAAGAGATCCTGTGCATCGCATGGGTGATCGCGGACGAAACGTTCAAGGGTGGTCGAGAGGAGGGCTCCTCCATGACCTGAACCCCCTTCTCCGTGTGGCGCTCATCGGGGGCGCCGCAATCCTGGCCGCCCTTCTGCTCAGTGCGGTGATCATCGCGAGCCACCAGTTCTCGTACGTGATCCAGCAGAGCATGTCCGGCTGGGACAACTAGCCGGCGCCCGGGCGCCCCGCTCGCAACCCACGAATATTCAACCCACAGCCGGCGCGCCGACCCTTTGGCGTGAACGGGAGGAGTCTGTCATGAAACGCAAAATTCTCGGACATCAGGTCGCCGGCCAACTGTTCGCCGCTGAAGCCGCCATCGACGCCGCCCTTTCCGCCGTCGCAACCCTGACGGCCATGCTGCCGACCGCCCGCATCGAGGCCCGGCTTTCCGCCGTTGTCGGCCAGGGCGTGTTTGACCGGTCCAGCCAGACCATCGCCGCCCTGACCGAAGCCCGCCGGGGGATCGTCGAGACGCACCGCGAGCTCTCGGGCGTGCAACACAGCATCGGTCTCGGCGCCGTCGCCCTGGGTGGCGAGGAAAAGCCGGATGAGAATGTTCCGACGCTGGAAGGCCGGCTGCGCACCGTGGCGGGTGGCCGCACGGCGGCCTGAGGCCCTTACGCTGTCGCCGAAATTGAGTTGAGATGGCCGGAACGACTCTCGAGACGTTCCGGCCATGTTTCACACCCTCGCATCGCAGATCGGCCTGGCCATCACGGTGCTGATCTGCGCCTTCACGGCCTGGGCCGGAGGCCGGCCCCAGAAGGTCGCGGCGACCATCGTGATTGTCGCCTGGGTCGGCTCAAACCTGATCCAGGATCGCAGCTTCAGGCACCCGCAATATCTCACGCTGGTGCTGGATATCGGCCTGACCGTGCTGTTCGTCGCGCTGGCCGTGAAATGGCGGCAGCTATGGCTCAGCGGGATGGCCACCTTTCTGCTGCTCACCACCGCCAGCCACTTCGCGATGATCCTGGATTCGCGGATCTTCGCCAAAGCCTCGATCACCGCCTATCTGATCTGGAGCTATCTGGTGCTGGTCTGCCTGCTCTGGGGCGGCGTCGCGGGCCTGCTCGACCGGCGACGCCCAGGCCCTATCGGCCCGTGAAGACCGGCGCACGTTTCTCGACGAAATGGGCCACGCCCTCCTTGAAGTCGGCTGAGGCGAAGCTGTCGGTCATGTCGCCGTTCGCGGACTCGATCGCGTCGCCGAGGCTCTGGAACTGGGCCGCCCAGATCTCGCGCTTCATCACCCGCATCGAGCGCGGCGAGACCTCGGT
>JBKJII010000018.1:0-7599 GCA_046598505.1 Caulobacter sp.
CGGGGGGAGCAACCAGGTTCGGCCCGGCCGAATACGAATTGGATTTTGCCCTACCCCTGCGCCTTGGCGCGGGCGGCGGGGAACATGCCCAGATGACTCAGCACGGCGCGCAGAAAGCCTTCCTCGCCGCCGAGGCCCTGCTTCAGCGGATCGAACTGCCGGAAGCTGTTCATTTCGGCCAGGCCATGGGCCGCGCACCAGGCGGCGATGGTGGCCAGCTCGATGTCGATGTCGGCGACCTCGGGTCCGGCGACCGCGCGGAAGGTTTCACGCACTTGGCAGTAGGCGCTGTCTTCCTTGTCCTGAATGCCCTCGGGCAGCATGTCCTTGTCGCGGGAGCAGTCGTACATCACGCGATAGAGCGCCGGATGCTGCTGCGAGAACTGCACATAGGCCACGCCGATTTCGGTCATCCGCCCGCCAAGATCGGTGGTCCGGGCCGTTGAGGCCGTCATGGCGTCGCCCAAGGCGTCCCAGCCCACATGGGCCACGGCGTCGAGCAGTTCGCCCTTGTCCTTGAAATGGTGATACGGCGCGGCCGGGCTGACGCCCGCCTCACGCGCGACCGCGCGGAGCGACAGGGCGCTGGGCCCTTCGTTCTCCAGAATCCGGCGGGCGGCGTCCACGAGGGCGCGTCGCAGATCGCCGTGGTGGTAGGGCCGGTTCTCGGCGGTTGCAGCTTCTCTCATGGCGCTCACGTTAAATCTCTATCCGAACGCTGTAAAGATCATCTTGACGCCGTTCAGATCGGTGTTATTTAAGCACCGTTCAGATCGAACAACCCCTCGCTCCCCCGAGGGGACAAACTGGGGGGCTCCAATCAAACAGGGGCCCAAACTTAAGGACTGTGTGTCATGACCAATTCCAAGCTCATCACCTTCGAGCGCTTTTTCGACCGCTCGAGCGTCGTTTTCTTCCTGGTCCTCGGCGCCGCCGCGGCCGGCGCTACGCTCTTCGCCGGCGCCTGACCCGACCGGAAGATCACTCAATCCCGCTGCGCCGCCCCGATCCCCCGGGGCTGGTCGTGGCGGGACCCTCGACGAGGGGCGCGCAAGCGCCCCTTTTTCTTTGCCGTGAGGGCGCCCGGATCAGCGCCGCGCCGCCGCGCCGCCACCGCCGGCCCAGGCGCCGACGCCCAGCAGGAAGCCGAAATCGTACCAGCCGCCCGTGTTGGGAGCCGCGTAGATCCTGATCTCGGGGTTGAAGATGTGCCCGATCATCGAGAACCAGGCGATGAAGCCGTGCAGCAGGCCCATGAGGAAGCCGGGCGGGGCTGCGGCGGGCACGGCCGCCTGGGTGGCGCAGGCGGCAAGGGACAGGCTGAGCAGGATTGCCAGGGCAACTGCACGACGCTTCATGACGGAATGTCCTCCGGGAGTCTGAAAATGACTCTCTCATGACTCGCTCGTCTTGGTTCCGTCGCGAATCCGGGTCTATCCTGTGACTCGCGTTCGGGGATGTTGGCGATCCCTGATGAGATGCGGAAAGTGAGGCAGGTCTTCAGGTCCGTCGCGTATTCATTCCCGAGCTGTCGGCGGGAGGTCCCCCATGACAGCGATTAGGGCCCGGGTGCTCAAGGCGCCGCCGTCGGGCTGGCCCGCCCTGGTGCTGAACGCCGACTTCCGGCCGCTCAGCTACTATCCCCTGTCCTTGTGGCCCTGGCAGGAGGTCATCAAGGCTGTGTTCCTCGACCGGGTCGAGGTCATTTCCACCTATGACAAGATGGTCCACAGCCCCTCGTTCGAGATGCGGCTGCCCAGCGTGGTCTGTCTCAAGGCCTATGTGGCCCAGGACCGTCCGCCCGCCTTCACCCGGTTCAACCTGTTCCTGCGCGACAGCTTCAGCTGCCAGTATTGCAGTTCCGGCTCGGATTTGACCTTCGACCACGTCATCCCGCGCTCGCGCGGCGGCCGCACGACCTGGGAAAACATCGTCACCGCCTGCGCGCGCTGCAACCTGACCAAGGGCGGCCGCACGCCCAAGGAGGCGCACATGCATCCGCACCGCCACCCGCGCCGGCCCTCGATGCACGAGCTCCAGGACCACGGCCGCCGCTTCCCGCCCGGTTTCCTGCACGAAAGCTGGCTCGACTTCCTCTACTGGGACATCGAGCTGGAGGCCTGATCGGCGCTTTACGCATTGGGCTTTGGCGCAAACCTGCCAATCTGACCGCACTCGCGCCGCTTCGGCCGGGTCAACGCCCCGGAGCGTTCATGAAGCCGCCGACCAAGCGCCTGTCCGATCTGAAGCCCGCTTCGAAACCCGAAGCGTTCGCGCCGCCATCACCAAGAGTTGCCCGGCGAAAGCCCGGCAAGGTGCTGACGGCGGCTGAAAAGGCTGCTTTCCTCGCCTCCAGGCCCGATTTGAAGCCACAGGATTGAAACCGAACCGTCACGGCAACGTTGTCAAAAGCAGGCCATCAAGGCGCGAGGGGGTGAACATGCGGATTCTCGATACCATTCGTCTGCCGTTCGCGGTCGCGGGCGCCTTCATCGGTGCGCTGGGGCTGCAGGGCTGCTGGGAAGCGATCAAGGGCTGTCTCGTCGAGGCGAAGGCGCTTCAGAAACCGCAAACCGGCATTTGGGCAAACCGCCTGTAAACCTTGTGGGCCTATGGTCCCCGCATGACCATGTCGACCGCAGTGCTCCCCAATGAACGTCGCCGAGCCGGGCGCCTTCGCGCCCTGCTGGCCGGCAAGCTCGCCAATGACGACGCGACGACGTCCATCGACTGTGTGATCCGCAATATCAGCGACACCGGCGCGATGATCGAGACGACGACCCCGCAACTGATCCCTAACCGGCTGCATCTGGTGCAGATCAAGGAAGGTGTGGCCTGGGACGTGGAGGTGATCTGGCGGCGCGGAAACCGCATCGGCCTGACGCTCGGCGAACGCCACGACCTGCGTGACTCCACCACCAAGCAGCTTCGCGCCCTGCGCGCCATCTGGAGCCAGATGGCGCTGCGGTAGGGCCTAGGCCACCGTATCAGGCTCGGGCGGATCGTACGCCGGGGCGGGATCGGGCTCACCGGGCAGGCCGGGATCGACCTCGGGCGGCTGCGGATCCTGGAAGGGTTCGTTCGGGGGGTCGGGATCTGTCATCACCAACTAACTGCGCGCGATGCGAGGGGTTCCACGAGCAGGGACAGACACCTTCAGGTGTCTGTCCCTCAGACCTTCTCGCTGATCTTGATCGCCGTCCTGCAGCCCGCCCGGATCAGCGCGGCCAGCAGCGGGTAGCCGGGGGCGTCCCGTGCACCTTCGTCCCGGGCGATGTCGCGGTGCGCCAGTTCCTCGTCACGGAAGACCGACAGTTCAGCCGCCAGCTCCGGATCACGTTCGGCCATCTCGGCGATCTGGGCGGCGTAGTGACCCTCGATGACGGTCTCGACCGCCTCGGTGCAGGCATGGGCAGCCTTCTCGCCCAGCAGCGCGGTCCCGGCGCCCAGCGCAAAGCCGGCCGCGCGCCACAGCGGCGCCAGCAGGGTCGGGCGGACCCTGTGCTCGTTCAGCAGGGCGTCGAACCGGGCCAGGTGCACAGCCTCGTGCCCCTCCATCTCGGCCAGTTGACCGGTCACGCGCTCATGGCCGCGCGCCTTGCCCAGAACGGCCTGCTGGCCGCGATAGATGTGCACGGCGCCCAGTTCGCCGGCATGGTCGACCCGCAGGATTTCGGCCAGGCGAGCCCTGCCGGCGCCGCGGCCGGGGCGGGCGGGGACGGGACGGTCAGACACGACGCATCCTTACCGCCAGCAGGCTGAGAATGGTCAGCTTGAGCGAGACCAGTGCGTTCCAGCCGGCCATCGACAGGCCCATGAAGATCCACGCGGCCTTGTCGCAGGCCGGCGCCGTGATCGTTCCGCCCTTCAGCACCGCGCTGAGGCTGGTCAGTTTCGGTATCGCGCCCGACGCGCAGGTCTTCGGCCCCGGCCAGAACTTCCACTCGGCGCCGGCGTGATAGATCGCCACGCCGACCCCAAACAGGAAGATGCCCGCCAGCAGCAGGCTGGCCAGGCGCCGGATCCGGTCATCCTTGATGAGCAGGCCCGCCGCCAAGCCGATGGACCCCACGGTCAGCGCCACCCAGTAGACCTCGCGGGCCTTCAGGCAGAGCGTACAGGGGGCGAGATGGCCGAAGGTCTCGAACCCATGGGCGATGGCCAGCATCAGCGCCGAAGACAGGGCGGCGACCAGCGGCCAGTTCTCGAGACAGCGATCGATCAGGGCCCTGAGGGCCGGAGGCAAGGTCAGCACGCGCTCGATCCGTTTCCGAGGAAGTGGCTGGCCACAAGTCCTATCACAACGACGGCGACAAGAAGGCCGGCGAACAGCGCAAGGCGCCGCTCGATGATCGGCATCATGGTCGGTCCGAACCGCTTTACGATCCCCGCCACGAGGAAGAACCGCGCGCCGCGTGTGGCCACGGAGGCGGCGATAAACACCGGGAAAGCGAACTGCGCCAGGCCCGAGGCGATGGTCACCAGCTTGTAGGGGATCGGCGTCAGGCCCTTGATCAGGATCACCCAGACGCCCCACTTGCCGTACCAGCACTTGAACTGGTCCAGGCCGCCGGCATGACCGCTCAGGCTCATCAGCCACAGGGCCGCGTCCTGCAGATAGTAGCCGATCGCATAGCCCAGGCAGCCGCCCAGCACCGAGGCCAGGGTGCACAGCGCCGCGTAGCGCCAGGCCTTCTCAGGCTTGGCCAGCACCATCGGCGCCAGCATCACGTCGGGCGGCACGGGGAAAAAGGAGCTCTCGGCGAACGAGACCGCGAACAGGGCGGCGGGAGCGTGACGCGAGGCGGCGAGCCCCATCACCCAGTCGTAAAGTCGGCGCAGCATGCCGCTGTGCTATCAGGGCCTGCGCGCCTTGTCTCGCGCCTGCATGGAAAAGAGATATCGGCATGACGACCCGGATCGCGGCCTGCAGCTGTGGCGGCCTGACGGCGACCTGCGAGGGCGAGCCCCCCATGGTGTCGCTGTGTAACTGCCTGAACTGCCAGCAGCGGACAGGGTCGATCTTCGGCGTCGCCGCCCGCTATCCGACCGAGGCTGTGGTGACCAACGGCCCGAGCAGCGTCTTCGTTCGCCCGTCCGAGGACGGCGGCGCGACCACATTCCATTTCTGCCCGACCTGTGGTTCGACGGTGTTCTGGGCGCTCGGCCGGTACCCCGAGATCCTCTACGTGGCCGTCGGCGCCTTCGCCGATCCGACCTTCCCGATGCCGATGCGCACGGTCTACGACGAACGCCGCCACCCGTGGTTCACCTTCGAGGCCGCTTCCCGACTTTAGTTTCATCTGTTACTATCTTTCGCGAAACACCAAGGAGATCGCGATGAACGCCCAACCCAAGGCCGACCTGTTCGACAACCCCCTCGGCACGGCCGGTTTCGAGTTCGTCGAGTTCACCTCGCCAGAGCCGGAGGCGCTCAAGAGCCTGTTCGAGTCCCTGGGCTTCACCGCGGTCGGCAAGCACCGGTCCAAGAATGTGCTTCGCTTCCGCCAGGGCGACATCAACTTCATCCTCAACATGGAGCCCGAGGGCCAGCCGGCGGATTTCCGCGAGGCCCATGGCCCGTCCGCCAACGCCATGGCCTTCCGCGTCCGCGATGCGGCCAAGGCCCTGAAGATGGCTGTTGAGCGCGGCGCGACGCCGGTCGAGGGCCGGGTTGGGCCCATGGAGCTGAACATTCCGGCCATCGAGGGTATCGGCGGCACCAACCTCTACCTGGTCGACCGGTTCGGCGCGGCGGAGATCTATGACGTCGACTTCCTGCCGATCCCGGGCGCGGCGGTGAAGGAAGAGGCCAACGGCGTCGGCCTGACCTACCTCGACCACCTGACCCACAACGTCTTCCGGGGCGGCATGGCCAGGTGGGCGGAGTTCTACGAGCGGGTCTTCAACTTCCGCGAAATCCGCTACTTCGACATCGAGGGCAAGGTCACCGGCCTGTTCTCCAAGGCCATGACCAGCCCCGACGGCAACATCCGCATCCCGCTCAACGAGAGCCAGGACGAGCAGAGCCAGATCGAGGAATTCCTGCGCGACTACAAGGGCGAGGGCATCCAGCACCTGGCCTTCGGCACGGACGATATCTTCGCCACCGTCGAGACCCTGCGGGCCCGCGGCGTGAAGTTCCAGGTCACCCCGGCGAGTTACTACGAGCTGCTCGACGCCCGGGTCGTAGGCCATGGCGAGGACACCGCCCGCCTGAAGGCCCAGAACATCCTGCTCGACGGCGCCCCGACCGAGGGCCAGGGCCTGCTGCTGCAGATCTTCACCGAGAACCAGGTCGGTCCGATCTTCTTCGAGATTATCCAGCGCAAGGGCAACGAGGGCTTCGGCGAGGGCAACTTCAAGGCCCTGTTCGAGTCCATCGAGCTCGACCAGATCCGGAGGGGTGTGGTGAAGGCGTGAGGGCCTAGACTTCGGTCAGCTCAAGTCGCCGCTCGATGCGTTCGAGGCGAAAATCGACGGAATCCATCCGCCGGTTCAACACTGCGAAGCCAGCCTCGACGGAAGTCACACGCACTTTGACGTTGTGCATGTCTTCTTTCAGGTAGCCGATGTCTGCCTGAATCTGGCGGAGGATCGGCATCACGAGGTCGGTCACTTCGGACATAGCATGAACATAGGGCAATCGGGTTGATGAGACAATACCAAAAGCTCGCAATAGTTGTGTTTTCGGCCGTTACACTCTTTGCCGGCCCCGCCCTCGCCAAGCCGTGGGCGATCGTGATCCACGGCGGGGCGGGGGTTATCGAGCGCAAGGACCTGACGCCGCAGACCGAGGCGGCCTACCGCGCGGCCATGGCCCGGGCCGTCGCCACTGGCTCGGCCGTGCTCGACAAGGGCGGCACGGCCCAGGACGCGGTCGAGGCCGTGATCCGCGAGCTGGAAGACGATCCCCTGTTCAACGCCGGCCGGGGCGCGGTGTTCACCGCCGACGGCCAGAACTCGCTCGACGCGGCCTTCATGGACGGCGCGACGCTCAAGGCCGGTGCGGTCGCCGGGGTCACCCGCACCCGCCATCCCATCAGCCTCGCCCGGGCGGTGATGGAAAAGTCGAAGCACGTGATGCTGGTCGGCGCCGGGGCCGACGCCTTCTCGGTCTCCGCTGGTCTGGAGCAGGCCGAGCCCTCCTGGTTCTTCACCGAGCGGCGCTGGGTCCAGCTGGTCAAGGCGCTGACGGAGATGGGGCTGCCCATCCCGGCCCGTCCCGCCGGCGTCTCCGCGCCCCAGGCCTTCACCCCCATCCCCGATGACCGCAAGTTCGGCACGGTCGGGGTGGTCGCCCTCGACACCAGCGGCAATATCGCGGCCGGCACCTCCACCGGCGGCACCACGGCCAAACGCTGGGGCCGGGTGGGCGACACCCCGGTCATCGGGGCGGGCACCTATGCGGCCAACGACTCCTGCGCCGTCTCGGCCACCGGCACCGGCGAGTACTTCATCCGCCTGACCGTCGCCCGCGAGATCTGCGCGCTCGTCGAGCACAAGGGCCTGAAGCTGCAGGCCGCCGCCGACCAGGTCATCCAGAAGCAGCTCACCGCGCTGGGCGGCGACGGCGGGATCATCGCCGTGGCGCCTGAC
>JBKJII010000068.1:0-3257 GCA_046598505.1 Caulobacter sp.
CTGATCGAGCAGGGCGCCAAACTGTCGTTTGCCCTGTTCGTCACCCACGCCCTGACCGGCCTGCTGTGGTTCGGCGGCCTGGAGACCTTGGCCCGCCATGTGACGCTGGCGCCGTGGCTGCACTGGAGCCTGTGGGCGCTGTCCCTGCCGCTGGCGCTGGTCGTGGCGGCGCTGTTCCACCGGCTTGTGGACGAACCGGTGCAGGCCTGGATCGCCCGGCGCCGCGTGGCGCAGCCCGTCGAGGCGTCGTCCCCGGCCTAGTGGACGTAGGATCCGGCGTTGATGTCGATCGTTGCGCCCGTCGCATGGTCGGCGAGGCCGCTGGCCAGAAACACCACGGTGGGCGCCACGTCCTTCGGCTCGGTGAGGTTTTGCAGGGCGATGTCGTAGGTGGCGTAGTCCTCGCCGTACTGGTCGAGGAAGTCCTGGGCCATGGCCGTGCGCACGAAGCCCGGCGCGATGTTGAAGGCGACGATGCCCTGCTTGCCGAAGCCCCGCGCGATCGAGCGGGTGAGCGCGACGATCCCGCCTTTGGAGGCCGCATAGGCGATGTAGTCCGGCTGGTCGCCCCGGAAGGCCGCCCGCGAGCTGATGTTGATGATCCGCCCGCCGCCGACGGCTTTGAAATGCTCGCAGGCCAGATGGCAGAGCAGGGCGCTGGCCCGCAGGTTCACATCGACCGTCCGGTTCCAGATCTCCAGCCAGCGGTCGATGGACGGGTCGTCGACCGCCGTGGCGACGCCGGCGTTGTTCACCAGCACGTCGATGCGGCCGTAGTGGGCGAGAACCTCGGACCACAGCCGTTGGCAGGCGGCCGGGTCGGCCAAGTCGGCGGCGAAGGTTCGGGCGTCGTGGCCGCAGGCGGCGGCGACGGAGGCCGCGTCGTCGGGCGAGGCGGAATAGTGGACGGCCACCTTCGCGCCGGACCCGGCCATGGCCGTGGCGATCGCCGCCCCGATGCCCCGGCTGGCCCCGGTGACAAGCACGGTCTTGCCGGTCAGGTCGATGCGCATGGGTGGCCTCCGGGATGGTTTCCTTGCCCGATAGACCGAGTGAGCCTCGACTGGCTAGCGGAAGCGGTCGAGTAGTGCTTCATGCAGCGGCCTTAGGTCGTCCATCCCGCGCAATTGTTCACGCCAACGCGCCGGGATCGCACCGACGCCGTCACGCAGCCCCGCGATGCCTCCCGCGACACAGGCTGTTGTGTCTGTGTCGTCGCCTAGGGCAACCGCAGCCTTCACAACAGTTTCGTAGGGACCAGCCCGCAGCGCTTCCTTCGCACTAAACAGACAGTCGACGACAAACCCGCTTCCGCGTGGTGTTCGTTCTCTCCACGGCAGGACATCGTCATCCAAGGCCGCGAGATGGTCGGGCCAGTCGCCATAAAGGGATCGCAACGCGGTCAGGGCCGATTGCCAGGGCGCAAAATCATCCTCCAGAACCCGGCGCGCCCAAAGACAATAGAGAGCGCAGCAGACCTGCACGGTGATGTGCCCATGAGTGACGCGGGACTGGTCATGAGCGTCGCGGACCAACTCAGCGTCCGACCCCCGGTGCCATAACGCCAACGGAAGAACCCGCATCAGAGAGCCGTTGCCTTGGCTGTAGGTGTGGTCGCCGCCGGCTTCGAGTGGTGGCACGCCACTCTGCAGCCTGCCGATGGCCTCGCGGGTCTGGTTGCCGACGTCGAAGACATGGCCGTCCACGGCGAGGTAGCCAACCTCATACCAATTTATCAGGCGGTTGGCGAAGTCGGCAGGTTCAAATCGGTCGTGATACAGAAGCGACGCGAGGAGGCAAAGCGCCTGGGCGCCGTCGTCCGACCATGTGCCAGGTGGAACGCTTCTGTGCGAGCGCTGGAAGCCGGGCGGCGGATCGAACTCTATCCTGTCGGTATCGGGAAGATTTTCAGGCGAGTTGAACTCATACGGAACGCCAAGCGCGTCGCCGACAAGCAGTCCGATCAGTCCGCCGGATATCCTGTCCCGAAGGTCTGGCATGATCTCAAACCGCGTCCAGGCCGATGTCCAGCACACTCGCTGAATGCGTCAGCGCTCCGACGCTGATGACGTCTACGCCGGTCTCGGCGATCTCGCGGACGGTGTCGAGGGTCACGCCGCCGGAGGCTTCCAGCACCACGCGACCCGCCGTCATGCCCACGGCGATGCGCAAATTCTTGAGGCTGAAGTTGTCCAGCATGACCACGTCGGGGCCGGCGTCGAGCGCCTCGGCCAGCTGGTTGAGGCTGTCGACCTCGCACTCGACCTTGACCAGATGGCCGGCGAAGGCGCGGGCGCGGCGGATGGCCTCGCCGACCCCGCCGCAGGCCGCCACGTGGTTGTCCTTGATCAGGATGGCGTCATCCAGACCGAAGCGGTGGTTCAGCGCCCCGCCGCAGCGGACGGCGTACTTCTCCAGCGCGCGCAGGCCGGGGGTGGTCTTGCGGGTGTCGGTGATGCGAGCCTGGGTTCCGGCGACGGCGTCGACGTAGGTGCGGGTCAGGGTGGCCACGCCGCTCAGCCGGCCGAGCAGGTTCAGGGCCGTGCGTTCGGCCGACAGCAGGGCGCGGGCGTTGGCCGAGACCTTGGCCAGGACCGCGCCGGCGGCGACCTGATCGCCGTCCGCGACCCTGGTCTTGAACTTCGCCTCCGGGTCCATGGCCAGGATGGCCAGTCGCGCACAGGCCAGGCCCGCGATGGTCCCCGGCTTGCGGGCGCCGAAGGTCGCCTCCAGCCGCGCGTCGGCGTCGATACAGGCCATGGCCGTGATGTCGCCAGCGCGGCCGAGGTCCTCGGCCAGGGCGGCGCGGACCACTGGATCGATCAGCAGATCGGGCAGGGGAGCGATCATTCGGCGGCGACCTTGAGAGCCTGCTGGCCCGGATGGGTGACGAAGGTGCGGGTCGGCGGCACGATGGCCTGCGGATAGTCGCTGCGATAGTGGGCGCCCCGGCTTTCGCGGCGGGCCAGGGCGGCTTCGGCGACCAGGCTGGCGGTGGTCAGGATCGGGCCTTCACCGTGACGGGCCTTCATCGCATCGACCGTCTCGACCAGTCGGGTCAGGCCCGCAGCATCGCGGACAACGCCGGCGTCCTGGGTCATCGCGATGCGCAGACCGGCCAGGGCCTTGGCGGGCAGGTCAGGCAGGGCCTCGCCTGCCGCGACCGCGCCGGTCGGCGCGGCAAGGGCGCGGGCGGCGGCCGGCGGAGGCGGGCTGGCGCCCCCGAGGAGCGCGCCGATCCCCAGGATGGTCCCGAT
>JBKJII010000377.1:0-5886 GCA_046598505.1 Caulobacter sp.
AAGCGGACCGCGCGCGGCCCTCCCAGGAACCACGCCATGATCTATCTGTTGGCCAAGGCTGTCCTCTCGGGCCTGCTCGTCGTTGCTGTCTCCGAGGTGGCAAAACGTTACCCAGGCCTGGGCGGGCTGGTCGCGTCGCTGCCGCTGGTGTCCATCCTCGGCATGGTCTGGCTGTGGCGCGACACTGGCGATGTTGAACGGATGGCGCTCCACGCGACCGGGACGTTCTGGTTCGTGCTGCCCTCGCTGCCGATGTTCCTCCTGATCCCCGCGCTGCTCAGACGTGGCGCGGGATTCTGGCCTGCCCTGGGCGCCGGGTGCTTGCTGACCATTTCCCTTTACGCGCTGATGGTCTGGCTGGGCCCGCGGATTGGCTTGCGCCTCTGAGCCTGCACGGTGTCGCCTTGCTACGGCGAGGCGGTTTTGGCATCGTCGGCCATGCCCTTGACGCCCGGCGATCTCGCTCCGACCTTCCTCGCGCCAGGCCCGGGCAATCCCCGCTACAACTTCAACACCGTCGGCGGTCGTTACGTCGTCATGGCCTTTTTCCCATTGGCCCCGACACCGCAGGCCATAGCAGCGCTTGAGGCCTTGCGGACGAACCGTTCGCTGTTCGATGACGAACGGCGGTGTTTCTTCGGAGTCCTCAGCGGTGCGGAGCAGTTTGCCGGCGCGGTCAACGATCTGCCCGGCATCCGCTGGCTACACGACGTCGACGGCGGGATTCAGCGGCTTTACGAACTGCCGGGCCCGGCCTGGGTGGTGATCGATCCGTCCCTGCGGGTGCTGTTCAGCGCGCCGCTGGCCCAGACGGATGCGGTCATGGCCCGCGTCGCGGCGCTTGGGCCGGTCGATGACCACGCCGGGGTTGAGATGCACGCCCCCGTGCTGATCGCACCGCGCATTTTCGAGCCGGCCTTCTGCCGCACCCTGATCGACGCCTATGACGCGGTCGGCGGCGCGCCGTCGGGATTCATGCGCGAGATCGACGGCCGCACCGTCCTGGTCAGCGACCCCAACCACAAGCGCCGCTCCGACGTGACGATCGAGGATGAGGCCCTGCGCGACGCGGCCCGGGCGCGCATCAACCGGCGTCTGCTCCCGCTGATCAAACAGGCCTTTCAGTACGAGCCGACCCGGATGGAGCGATATCTGGTGGCCTGCTACGAGGCCGAAGGCGGCGGCTGGTTCCGGCCGCACCGGGACAACACGACCAGGGGCACGGCCCATCGCCGGTTCGCCGTGTCGATCAACCTCGACGCCGAAGCGCACGACGGCGGCGACCTGCGTTTCCCCGAGTTCGGCGGTCGCACCTATCGCCCGCCCACGGGTGGCGCGGTGGTGTTTTCCTGCTCGCTGCTGCACGAAGCCACGCCGGTCACCGCCGGCCGGCGCTACGCCTTCCTGCCGTTCCTCTATGACGAGGAGGGCGCGCGGATTCGCGAGGCCAATGCGGCCTTCGTCGACCCCGCGGTCAGCGGGTATCAAGCGGGTGAGTCGGCCTAGACCTGATCCGCCGCCACCGCCGTCGCGGCGGCGGCGATCGCGGCCCTTCGCTCTGACAAGGCCACCAGCGCCACACCGGCCAGGGTTGCGGCCCCGCCCAGCATCAGCTGCGGCGTCAGATGATCGCCCATCAGACCGATGCCGATGCTGCAGGACAAAAGCGGCGTCAGCAGGAACCACGGCGTGACACGGCCCGGCTCGCGGCGCTGGACCAGCCAGAACAACAGGGCCGAGGCGCCGACCGTCGAGGCCAGCGCGGCCCAGACCACCGTCGCCCAGATGACCCAGCTGGCGGACACGGCCCGCTCGACCACGTTGGACTCGAACAGGAACGACGCCGCCAGCAGGGCCGGCGCGCCGACCAGCGAGGTCAGGGCCTGCATCTTGAGCGGCGTCACGCCGGGCGACCGGCGCACCAGCACGGTGCCGAGCGCCCACATGCAGCTGGCCACCACCCCGATCAGGATGCCCGGCAGATCGCTGGCGGCGTGCGGGTCAAAGCTCATCCAGGCCACGCCGACAAAGGCCACGACCATCCCGGCCAGGCCCGCCGGGGCCATCTTCTCGCCCAGCACGCGCCAGGCGAAGAAGGCCGTCATCGGAATCCACAGCTGCAGCGACACGACCAGCGGGCTGAGGTTCTTCACGATCGAGAAGCCGTAGTAGATCAGCCCGAAGTGCAGCGGCCCGAGCAGGATCAGGATCGGCGTGACCTGCCGCCAGGGCGGAAACGGCGGCCGCAGGAACGGGATCAACACCGCCAGCGCAATGGCGAACCGCACCCCGCCGACCAGGAACGGCGGCAGCACCCCGGTCGCCAGCTTGGCCGCGGCGTTGTTGACGCCCCAGATGAAGATAATGGCCGCGATGGCGGCCCATTCAACGGGCGCGAAGGGGGAACGGGAGGACGTGCTGGTCACGGCCGACCTCCTCGCACGAGAGACCGCCCCGATGGAACCCCGGCGGTGGTCAAATGGGGTTACGGACTGCGACCATCGCACGCGTCAGGCCAGCAGGGCCTCGATAACCAGGGCCACGCCGTCATCGTCGTTGCTGGCGGTGATCTCGTCCGCCGCCGCCAGCACCTCGGGGTGGGCGTTGGCGACCGCGATGCCTCGCCCGGCGAACCGCAGCATCTGGACATCGTTGGGCATGTCGCCAAAGGCGATGACTTCAGCCGCCGCGATGCCCAGGTCGGCGCAGAAGGCGGCCAGGCCCGCGCCCTTCGAAACGCCTGGGGTGGCGATCTCGATGAACGGTCCGCCGGACCAGATCACCTCGGCCCGGTCGCCGGTGTGACCCCGGATGCGGTGCATGAGCCTCTCCGCATCATGATCGACGTGGTGGATCAGCAGCTTGGTGAGCTCCTCGCCGCAGAGCACGACCGCATCGTCCACCAGAGGCGGGTGATGATGGACGGTATCGGCGAAGAAATCGGGAAAGCCCGGTTCCTGCCCGATCTTGTGCCCGTGTTCGGTGGCGAAATTGATTCCCGGCTCGGCCAGCCGCAGCGCCACGACCAGCTCGCGGGCCAAATCGGAACAGAGCCGCACATGCCGGTGGGTTTCGCCCGTCTCCAGGTTTTGGACGATGGCGCCATTGGAACAAACCGCGATGCCCGTGATGCCCAGATGCTCGGCGATAGCCGCCACGTCACGCGGCGGCCGGGCAGTGACGAACACCACCACCAGGCCGGCCGCCTGGGCGGCGGCGATGGTCGCACGGGTCCGGGGCGAGATGCCGCCGTCCTCGCGCAGCAGGGTGCCGTCAAGATCGGTGGCGATGAGGCGGATCATTTGCGTGTTTCGCGCGGCGGCGCAGTTTCAGTCAATCCCACCAGAACACCCAGTGGGTTTGGGTCTTCAATTGCGCGGCCTAGCGCGAGACGGTTTCAAACCCCTGATCGATGGTGTCTTCGCAGTAGGCATGGAGTTCGCGCGCCAAGCTGATGGCCTCTTCCCGGGTCCCGGGACGACGCGAAACACGCAACTCGACCGTGTCGCAGCCGCAGCCGATCAGTTCCGCGCCGTAGCGGTCGCGCAGGCTGCGGAAAGCGGCGATCTGGAGTTCCGGCGACGGGCAGGCGTTGAAACCGCCGAAGCGAAGATAGGCCGGCGCTTCCGTCCAGTCGGAGATGGGAAGAAGGGCGATGTGAACCGCTGGCGCGAGACGATCGGGAACAAAGCTGGTCGCCAGCGCAAGGGCCGGCGGATCGGCCGAAGACAGCGGTTCTGGATGGGGCCATTCGCCGAGCTCTGGACCTTCTCGCAGGGCTTTCAGATAGCCGTCGTTGTCCTGATGTGTTGTTTCAGACGCGTCGGACTTGAGACCAGGACCGCCCAAACCGAGCGCTTTAAGGGTGTCCTGATCCAATGGCCTGATCGTTGGCTCGGGGTTCGCCGCGAAATAGGCGTCGGTCTCAGCCAGTTCGCGCTCGCGCAGCGCCAGCAGGTCAGCTGGGAAGGTCAAGCCCGCCGCCTTCGCGAGCGTGTCCGCAATTGGATCGCTGTATTCCAGCGCTTCGAGGACCCGGTTGATCTGGAAGTTCGAGCCGATCACCACCGGAACACCCCGGCCGGCCTCGCGAAGCCGCAGCCAGGTCTCGAATGCGTCTTCGCCCCTCACGGTTTCCAGCGGATACGGAAACTGGGACGGGTCGAACGCCTCTTCGTCCGGCAGCGTGAAGACTGGTTTCGCGCCGTGGGAACCGGCGGATCTGAACAGACCCGCCAGTCGCCCAAACAAACCGCTGCCCGCCATCGTTCGCGCCCCCTAGAACGGGATCTCGTCGTCCAGGTCGGCGGAGAAGCTTTCCTTGGGGCCGCTGGGCTGGGCGCGGTCGCCGCCGGAGTAGCCGCCGAAGTCGCCGCCTTCGTCGCGCATGCCAGCGCCGCCGCCGTCGCCACGGCCGCCGAGCATGGTCAGCTCGCCGCGAAACTTCTGCAGCACCACTTCGGTGGAGAACTTCTCCACGCCCTGCTGGTCGGTCCATTTGCGAGTCTGCAGCGCCCCCTCGATGTAAATGGTCGAGCCCTTCTTCAGGTACTGCTCGGCCACCTTCACCAGATTGTCGTTGAAGATCACGACCCGGTGCCACTCGGTGCGCTCCTTCTTCTCGCCGCTGGCGCGGTCGCGCCACGACTCGGAGGTCGCCAGACTGAGGTTGGCGACGCGGTCGCCCGAGTTGAGGGTGCGGATCTCGGGATCCTTGCCCAGATTGCCGACCAGAATGACCTTGTTGACGCTGCCCGCCATGGAAGTGCTCCGTTTTCTCACGCCCGGCGACCGTGTCCGCGCCGGAATCTGACGACCAGACTAGCGAGCGTTAACCTTGAATTAAACCCATGAGTTCACACTTTGTTCTCACGCGCAAGGGCTTATGCACAGCAATTTTCAACGCGTGAAATGCGTGGGCGGCGCTACTGCCGCTGGACGGCGCCCGGGATCACCAGCCGGCCGTCGCCGCTGCGCACCAGCATCAGGTACTGGTTCCCCTCCCAGCGCTGGGCGCGAAAGATGCCCTCGGGTCGCAGGAAGATGAAGTTGCCCTGGTAGGCGCCCGACAGTTCGCGGTTCTGTCCGCCCAGCCGCAGGAACCGCAGCCTCATGCCCTCGAGCTGCGCGGCGCAACTCTCGATATTGGGAATGTTCCGCGCCACGACGTTGAACTTGATCTTGCCGTCAGGGCTGTTGCCGACCGCATAGCAGATGCCGCGATCCAGCGGGGCTTCGACGGCTTCCTCGCAGGCTCCCAGCGCAACGACGGCCGTGAGCAGGGCGACAAGGGCGGCGGGCTTGATCATGATGGAAACCCTTACCTAGCCGACCGGCGGGATGGAGCAGTTGGGACCCTGTTCGACCAGGGTTCGGAAGCGGCGGTTGTCCGACGAAATCTCCACCCGGTCACGCACCAGGCGCAGGGTCTGGTCGCCCCAGCGGCCGTAGGCGGCCCCTCCCCGCTGTTCGCACTGACCGGCGTAGAGAGTCTGGACGCAGCTGTTCAGATCCATCGACCCGACCTTCGACCAGCCGCCGCCGGCGTAGCGCCAGCAATCGTCTCCGGAGGCCGGAGTCGGCGCCGGCTGGGCATTGGACGCAACGGGCGGCGCGGGCTGCTGCGGCGCGGTCTGGACCGGCGGCAGCGGCGCCAGGACCGTGCCCGCCTCGTTGGCCGCGGCAAGGGCGCCGGTTTCGTCGACGCCGACATCCAGCGCGTCGGTCGCCACGCCGTTGCGCCGGGCGCATTCGGTCAGGGTGATCTCGCCGACAAACACGCCGCTGACGAAGCAACGGATCGGCCGTGTCGGATCGAGCTTGGTGTCATCGTCGCGGCCGGTCTCGACCACCAGGCCGCCCGTCGCCGCTGGCGGCGGTTTGTTG
>JBKJII010000380.1:0-7689 GCA_046598505.1 Caulobacter sp.
GCGACATCGTCGTCAACGCCAAGCTGCGCCGGGTCTCGGTCTGCGGCGCGGCGGAAACCCTGCTGATCGACAAGGCCGCCGCCGAGCGCCTGCTGCCGCCCATCGCCGACGCCCTGATCCGCGAGCGCTGCGAGATGCGCGGCGACGCCGCCGCCCGGGCCATCGAACCGTCGATGAAACAGGCCTCAAGCGAGGACTGGACCACCGAATACCTGGCGCCGATTCTCAGCGTGGCGGTCGTCGACGGCATCCAGGGCGCAGCGGCCCATATCGCCGCCTACGGCTCGGGCCACACCGACGCCATCGTCACCGAGGACCCGGCCGCCGCCGAGCAGTTCATCGCGCTTGTCGATTCCGCCATCGTGCTGGTCAACGCCTCGACCCAGTTCGCCGACGGCGGCGAGTTCGGCTTCGGCGCAGAGATCGGCATCGCCACAGACAAACTTCATGCCCGCGGCCCGGTCGGGGCCGAGCAACTGACGACGTACAAATATGTGGTTCGCGGGACCGGCCAGACTCGTCCCTGAGGCCGGGAGGCCCCGCACCCTGCGCCCTGGCTTCGACCTGAAGCCGGGCATGCGGGTGGGACTCTATGGCGGCTCGTTCAATCCCGTGCACGACGGCCACGTCCATGTGGCTGAAACGGCGCTGAAAAACCTGCGCCTGGACCGGGTCATCTGGCTGGTCTCGCCACAGAACCCGCTCAAGACCCGCAACGACACCGCCCCGCTGGCGGAGCGCATGGCCGGCGTGCGCGCCCGCGCGCGGGGGCCGGCGATGATCGTCTCGGACGCCGAGACCCGCATCGGCTCACAGTTCACCATCGACACGGTTCGGGTGCTCAAGGCCCGTTTCCCGGGCGTGCATTTCGTCTGGATCATGGGCGCCGACAGCCTGGCCACCTTCCATCGTTGGCGGGGCTGGACCCAGATCATGCGCGAGCTTCCGGTGGCCGTGGTCTCCCGGCCCTGGGCCGCGCTGAAGGCCCGCACCTCACCGGCCGCCAAACGGTTCGCCCACCATCGCCGTCCCGCCCGTGAAGCTCCCCTGCTGGCGATGATGAACGCCCCGGCCTGGGTCTTTCTCCGTGGCCCGTTCAACTTCGCCTCCTCGACGGCGATCCGCGACCGCCAACGCGGGACTCCCGGGAGCAATACTCCCGGGGCATAGCGAGACAGTTGATTCGCGGCGGGGCGCCGGACGTGCTATGGGCCGGTCTTAGCGCGGCGAATAAAGGAGCATTCCGCTGAATCGCGAGTTGGCGCCCCAGGCGCACGAGGCCCTTTCGGGGACCTCATCCGACGAACCCCGTCAAAGTTACGGTTCGCTCGAAGACCTGATCCTCTCCCGTCTCGATGACGACAAGGCGGAGGATATTGTCCTGATTGATCTCAAGGGCAAAAGCCCGATGGCTGATGCGATGATCGTCGCGTCGGGCCGTTCTCATCGCCATGTCGGCGCGCTGGCCGACCACGTCATGCGCGCCCTGAAGGAAGCCGGCTACGGCAAGGCCCGCGTTGAAGGCCTGCCGCATTGCGACTGGGTGCTGATCGACGCCGGCGACGTCGTCGTCCACCTGTTCCGCCCTGAAGTGCGCACCTTCTACAACATCGAGAAGATCTGGGCGGTCGACTCGCCGCACATCACCCCGGCGAACTAGGCCGATGCGTCCTTCGAGACGCTCGCTCGAGGCTCGTTCCTCAGGATAACGAACAGGGTGGGTTACACAAAAGCCCGTCATGGCGAGGAGCGGACCCTCAGGTCCCCCCGGATCAAGTCCGGGGCTCGAACCCCGCACATCTCATGAAGATCACGATCCTGACCGTCGGCCGGCTCGGGCGCATGCCCGAGGCCCTGCTGGCGAAGGACTACGCCGAGCGGGCGACGGCCAGTGGCCGGTCGCTTGGCCTCGGCCCTGTCGAGATCATCGAAGTCGAGGCCCGCAAGCCGGGCAAGGCCGCCGAGGCCGAGGTGCTGGCGCCCCATCTGAAGGATGCTCACGTCATTGCCTGCGACGAGCATGGCGTGGTGCGGCCGTCGCGCGATTTCGCGGGCCAGATCGGCCGGCTGCGCGACGACGGCGTGCGGCGCCTGGTGTTCCTGATCGGCGGGGCGGACGGGCTCGACCCCTCGATCCTCGCCGCGGCCGACGGCAAGCTGGCCTTCGGGCCCCAGACCTGGCCGCACGCCCTGGCCCGGGCCATGCTGGCCGAGCAGGTCTATCGCGCCGTGACCATCATGGCCGGCAGCCCCTACCACCGCGACTGATCGTCCGCCGTCTGCTAACAGCGTCAGATGCGTCGCCGCCTGGCCACCGTTGCTGTTTTGACTCTCTGCGCGATGGCCGCCCACAGCGCCGCACAGGAGCCTGCAGACGCGCCCTCGCCGCGGATGATGGAGGTCTATTCGGTCCAGCCGGGCGCCCCGGGCGCGGCCGGCAAGGCCGAGGCCCGGCGACAGATCGAGGCCCTGCGCGAGGAACTGCGCCGCCTCGCCTCCCGGCAGGCCCAGAGCAGCCGCGACGTCGCCAACGCCCGCTCACGCCTGCAGATTCTCAATGTCCGCGAGACGGCCCTGACTGCCGAACTCGGTCGCGACCGCAACCGGCTGGCTCGCCTGCTCGGCGCGTTGCAGCTGTTCCGTCGCGAGCCCCCGCCCGCGCTGCTGGTTCGGCCCGAGGACGCCCGCGACGCCGTGCGCGCCGCCATCCTGATCCGCGCCATGACGCCCGCCCTCGAACGCCGGGCGCGGGCCTATGGCGCCGAAGCGCGCGAGATCGCCGGCCTGCGCCGTCAGGCCGCAGCGGCCAACGAGACCCTGTTCACCAGCGAAAGTCTCGCCGCCGACCGTCGCGGCGACGTCGAGAAACTGCTGACCCGGCAGGCCGAGATCGAACGCCGGTTCAGCGACGAGGCCCTCGCTGCCGGCCGCGATCTCGGCAGCCCCGGCCAGCTGGCCGACAGCTTCCCGCGCGTGACCGGTCCGGACGGCGGCCCAGGCCCTATCCTGCGGCCGGCCGGCGCGGTCCAGGTTCGCAACTTCGGCGGCCGGCTGCCCAATGGCGGGCGCGCTGAAGGCGTCTCGTTCCGGTCCAAGGCCGGCTCGGCCGTGACCAGTCCCGCGCAAGGCGTGGTTGAATTCGCTGGGCCGGTGACCGGCTGGGGGGTCATCCTGATCCTGCGGACCTCGGGCCCGTACCATCTGGTGCTCGCCGGGCTGGGCGAGATCACGGTGGCGCCGGGCCAGACTGTCGCGGCCGGCGCGCCTATCGGCCGCATGGCGAGAAGCGGCGGAACGGGGAATGGAGAACGGGGCGAACCGGAGCTCTATGTCGAGCTTCGCCGATCCGGGACGCCGATCGATCCGGCGCCCTGGTTCAAAACCGGCGCAGGAGTTGCATCGGCTACCCGCTAGGGGATGCGGCGGCCGTCCTGGCACGGTAGGAAACTGGGAGCCGCGAGGCGACCGGACACAATTTCGGCCCTCAGGCGGGCTTTAGTCATCACGCGGCGCGTTGGGCCGCACAGGGAGCCTCCAGCAAGGCTATGTTGAAGAAGAACCTCCTGATCGGCGCATGCGCCTTCGTTCTCGGCGCCGGCAGCATGGCCTACGTCGGCCAGAAGGCCGAGGCCACGGCCCAGCCCAGGGCCCAGACCTACAAGATGCTGGAGCTGTTCGGCGATGTCCTCGACATCATCCAGAAGCAGTATGTCGTCGAGGTCGATGACAAGAAGCTGATCCAGGCCGCGCTCGAAGGCATGGTCTCCTCGCTCGACCCGCACTCCGGCTACCTCGCCCCCGAGGGCTTCGAGGATATGCAGGACACCACCCGCGGCGAGTACGGCGGCCTGGGCATCGAGATCACCAGTGAAGACGGGGTGGTCAAGATCATCTCGCCGATGGACGGCACCCCCGCCTCCCGCGCCGGTCTGCAGCCGGGCGACTACATCACGGCCGTCAACGGCGAGAGCGTCATCGGCCTGCCGACCAACGAAGCGGTCAAGCTGATGCGCGGCCCGGCCGGCGAGAAGGTCACCCTGACCATCGCCCGCGAGAAGACCGACGCCTTCGACGTCGTGCTGGTCCGCGAAGTGATCAAGCCCAAGTCGGTCACGGCGCGTATGGAAGGCGACTACGGCTACGTCCGTCTGTCGGGCTTCAACGAGAAGGCCACCGACGAAGTCATCGCGGCCATCAAGGGCCTGCAGGCCCAGAACCCGAAGATGAAGGGTCTGGTCTTCGACCTGCGCAACAATCCGGGCGGCCTGCTCGACCAGGCCGTCGGCGTCGCGGACATCTTCCTCGACGGCGGCGAAGTGGTCAGCCAGCGCGGCCGCGATGCTCGCGACATCGAACGCTACAATGCCCGCGCGGGCGACATGCTGAACGGCCTGCCGGTCGTGGTGCTGGTCAACTCCGGCTCAGCCTCGGCGGCGGAAATCGTCGCCGGCGCCCTGCAGGACCGCAAGCGCGCCGAAGTGGTCGGCCTGACCAGCTTCGGCAAGGGCTCGGTGCAGACCGTGATCCCTCTGCGTGGCGGCGCCGACGGGGCCCTGAAACTGACCACGGCGCGCTACTTCACCCCGTCGGGCCGGTCGATCCAGCGCACAGGCATCGAGCCGAACCTCGAAGTGGCCTCCAGCCGCGAACAGGCCGAGCTGATCGCCACCCGCTCCTTCCAGTTCAGCGAAGCTTCGCTGCGCGGAGCGCTCGACACGGAGGACGGCGCTGTCCGCAAGGGCGCGCACGCCCCGGCCGAAGCCCCGCCGATGACCTTCGACGAGGAGGCCTGCAAGAAGCGGCCGCCGTCCAATACGCTTGAGCTGAAGTGCGACTTCCAGCTCCAGCGGGCGCTGGACGTGCTGCGCAACGGCTCGGTCGCGGCGACGCCGAAACTGCCCAAGCCGGCGCCGCGGATCGCCTCGGTGGTCGACGGCCGACTGGTCCCGCCGCCCGGCGACGGCAAGCCGAAATAGGGCTTCATTAACCATAATCGGCGAGGTTGGCGGAGCGCAGTTTCCGTCAGCCCCGTCATGTTTTCCAAGAAGCCAGCCCCCGCCTATGCCGTCAGCGCCGCCGCCGGGTCCGGACGGCTCGCGAACGTGCGCGTCATGGCCCTTGCCGCCCTGCAGAACCCCTGGCTGAGCGCCGGCGGGGCGGGCGGCCTGTTCGTGCTGACCCTGGCCACGCTGGTGGCGATCACAGCTGATCCCAAGGCCGGCGCGCCCAGCGTGCGCATCTCCCTGGCCCAGGCCGCCGCCAGTGGCGCGGCCGTACCCGGCTGGCGCGACGCCCTTGCGCCGGAGTCGGCCGAGGCGCCCCTGACCACCGGCGTTTACGACCTGTCCGAAGGACCGATCCAGACCGCTGACACCAGCCCGATCACCGGCTCTGCCTTCATTACCCTGCCCGAGGGCGGCGACAGCCATGCGGCGCCCTCCAGCGCCCTGCTGGCCTCGCCGATCGCCGGACTGACCGAGCCGGGTCCCGGCGGCGCGCCCCTGCCGATCATCGGGCCCGGCGGCCGCACGCCCGCCGAGGCCTACGCCCGCCCCTTCACCGCCAATGGCAAGCCGCGGGTCGCCCTCGTCGTCGGCGGCCTCGGCCTCAACGCCGCCCTGACCCGCAAGGCCATCGAGACCCTGCCGGGCGAGGTGACGCTGTCGTTCGCTCCCTACGCCGACGGCCTGCAGGGCTGGATCGACCTGGCCCGCGCCAACGGCCACGAAGTGCTGCTCGAGGCGCCGATGGAGCCGGCCGACTACCCGCAGAACGACCCCGGCCCAATGACCCTGCTGGCCGCCAGCACCCCGACCGAAACGGTGCGCAAGCTGGAGTGGCTGCTCTCGCGGGCCACCGGCTATTTCGGCCTGACCAACTATCTGGGCTCGCGTTTCGTGGCGACGCCCGGCGCGATGAACGCCTTCTCCGGCGCCCTAAAGGCCCGTGGCCTGGCCTTCGTGGACGACGGCGCCGCAGCCGGCAAGGGCGCGGGTCCGCTGCGCGCCTCGGCCAACCGCGTGATCGACGACGACCTCTCGGCCGGCGCCATCAACCAGCAGCTGGCCGCGCTCGAGGCCGCCGCCCGCACGCGCGGACAGGCCCTCGGCTCGGGCTTCGCCTATCCCGTGACGGTCGACCAGGCGGCCATCTGGGCGCGCGGTCTCGCCGATCGCGGCTTCCAGCTCGCCCCCGCCTCGGCCATGGCGCACCGTTGACCCTCAGTGACTATCCCGAGCATCGGCCCAACGTCGGCGTGGTGCTGTTCAACACGCAAGGCCTGGTCTGGCTCGGCCGCCGCGTGAACACCCCCAGGCCGTGGAACTGGCAGTTTCCGCAGGGTGGCGTGGATCGCGGTGAAGATCTGCATGAGGCGGCCCTGCGCGAACTGGACGAGGAGACAGGCGTCACCAGCGTCTCCCTGCTCGACCGCACAGGGGACTGGGTCGTCTACGATTTTCCGCCCGAGGTTCTGGCCCGTGGCGGCAAATGGAAGGGCCAGAAGCAGATCTGGTTCGCGTTCCGCTTCGAGGGCGACGAGGCGGAAATCCGCCTTGATGCCCATCATCAGGTGGAATTCGACGCCTGGCGCTGGGCGCGTCTCGACGAGACCCCGGGACTGATCATACCCTTCAAGCGTTCAACCTATGAAACCGTGGCGGCCGCGTTCGAGCGCTTCGCCGGCTAGAGCTTTTTCCGGCGAAGTGGGTACCGGTTCGCCACCAGAAAATGCGACACAACAAAAGGCTGGGGCATTTCACCGATCCCGTTGGATCGGAAAATGCGCCAGCGGGCGGAGACAGACGAAATGAGCGGCGCGATCATCATGCTTCATGGCGTGGGCGGAACCGGCGAGACCTGGTCCCGCTTCGCCCCCGCTTTCCGGGCAAAGGGCTGGCGGGTCGAGACCCCGACCCTGAGGCCCGACAAGCGCCTCGCGGAGAACCCTCCGGCGGACCTGCCGTCGCTGCGACTCAAGGACTACGTCGCCGACATCGCGGCCCTGGCGAAAGCCATTGAGGCGGAGACGGGCGTCGCGCCGGTGCTGTTCGGCCACTCGATGGGCGGCATGGTGGTCCAGAAGCTGGCCGAGATGGGCGTCGGTCGCGCGGCGGTGCTGGTGACACCCGCGTCGCCGGCCGATGCACGCGGCTCCCGAGCCGTCGCCCAGGCGGTCACCTTCGCCAACATCCTGTTCGGGGGCGCGGTCGGCGGCAAAAGCCACAAGATCTGGCGCACGGGCTTCTCCTGGGGCGTGCTGAACCGCGTCCCCAAGGCCAGGCACGCGGGCATCTTCGCGGGCACTGTCTACGACAGCGGCGGCGTCTACGAGGACTTGGCCTACCCCGAGCGCGACCCTGACCGGACGGCCTTCATCGACGAGACGAAGATCACCATCCCGATCCTGACGCTGGGCGGCGCCAGGGATCGCGCCACCCCGATCAGCGACGTGCGACTGGCGGCGGAAAAATACTCCCGCATCGGCGGCGACTATCTGGAATATCCAGACCACGCCCACTGGATCGTCGACGAGCCCGGCACTGACCAGGTGATCGCCGACATCCACACCTGGCTGACCGCCAAGGGTGTGACCCCCGACGTTGCGCCGATTGCGAGGAAGGCCACGCCGGCGGCGAAGAAGGCGGCGGCCAAGCCTGCGGCGAAGAAAGCGGTAGCGGCGGCCAGACC
>JBKJII010000388.1:0-3165 GCA_046598505.1 Caulobacter sp.
CCCGACGCGATCATCAAGCGGATGACCTGGTCGGAAAGCTTTTCGGCCATCGTCGCGGCCGATCTCGATACCAACGCCATCGCCGCCGGAGCCCTCGGCGCCCGACTCAGCGAACCCGTCCAGAAGGCCGTGACCCGGGCCGAGTCCCGTCAGGAAGCCCTGTCGATCCTGCTTATGAGTCCGGAGTTTCAGCGCCGATGACCCGCTTCACCCCCTCGCGCCGCGCCGTACTTGCCGCCGCCGGCGGCCTCGGCCTGACCGTCAGCCTGATAGCCCGCGCCGCCTTCGCCGATGACGCCATCGGGCGCAAAAGGCTTGTCACCATCGTCGCACGCGGCGGCATGGACGGACTCTCTGTCTCCCCGCCGGTCGGCGATCCCGACTACGCCGGCCTGCGTGGCCGCATCGCCATTCCGGCGGCCGCAGCGCTAAAGCTGGACACGACATTCGGCCTGCACCCTGCCCTCGCGGGCGTGCATGGGCTGGCGCAGAAGGGTCAGGCGCGCATCGCCCCGGCCATCGCCAGCCCGGACCGCGCCCGCTCGCACTTCGAGGCGCAGGACGTGCTGGAGAGCGGCGGGACGGTGGTCTACGGGACCAGCTCCGGCTTCCTCAACCGCGCCCTGACAGCCGCCGGCGGGCGGAAGATCGAGGCGCTCTCGGTCGGCGCCACCGCGCCGCTGATCCTGCGTGGATCAACCCAGACCGCGTCCTGGTCGCCGGGCCTGGCCAGCCAGGGCAGCCCGCGCCTCCCGGGCATCCTCGCCGACCTCTACGCCAATGATCCGATGCTGGCCTCGGCCCTGGCCAGTGGCCTGCAGACCGAAGCGATGGCCGCGACGGCCCGGAGCGGCATGGACTCCATGACGCCGGCCGGTCCGCTGGCGGGCGGCGGCGGGGTCGCGGGCTTCGTGCGGCAGGGTCAGGCGGTGGCGAACAGCCTCGGCAAGACCGTGGCCGGATTCATGACCCAGCCGAACGGACCGCAGATTGTCGCCATCTCCGTCGACGGCTGGGACACCCACGCCAATCAGGGCGCAGCCGAGGGCCAACTGGCCACCCGTCTGCTGTACCTCGACGCGCTGGTCGCAGGGCTCAACGAGGGCCTGGGCGACAGCTGGAAGGACACCGTGGTGGTCATCGCCACCGAGTTCGGACGGACGGCCCGGGTCAACGGCACCAGCGGCACCGACCACGGCACCGGCTCGACCGCGCTGGTGCTGGGCGGAGCGCTCAAGCCGGGCGGGACCATCGGTGTCTGGCCGACCCTGAGGTCCGACGCGCTGTTCGAAGGCCGTGACACCCGGCCGACGCTGGACATGCGTGGCCTGTTCAAGGGCGTGCTGGCTGATCACCTGGGCCTGGACCGCGCGGCGCTGGACGCGGCGGTGTTTCCGGACAGTGCGGGCGTCAAACCGGTCGTCGGACTGATCTGAGTCCTCTCGCTCCGGGAGAGGAACGCCCTACCCCGGCACCACATCAAACGCACAGGTCAGCCGCGTCTGGTCGCCGCTGAACGGCAGGGTGCCGTGCCACATGTAGGACGGGAACAGCACCAGCATGCCGGGCTCGGGTTTGACCCAGTGTTCGGCCGGCAGGGGCGGATCAGTCGGCAGGCCGAACTGGCCGAAGGCGATCCAGCCTTCGCGATTGTTCTGCACCGCGTCCGGCAGCTGGATGTAGCTGGCCGACGATATCCAGCCGCGCGGATGCAGGTGTGGCACGTGTCGGCCGCCCGGGCGCAGGCGCACCGACCAGGAGCCGCTGAGGGCGAACCGCCCCGTGTTGCGTGAGCGGAGCGGATCACGCCCTCGACCGAGCGTCTCGATGTAGCGGCCAATCGGCCCGCGCACCGCCTCGAAGTAGGCGCGCACGGCGGGATCGGGAGACTTCTCAAGGCTCTGGTTGGTCTGGGTGCCGTCGCGCAGCGACTGGCCGATCGGATGGCCCCGATGTCCGTGCATCCGGTCCAGGGCGATGGCCAGATCGGCCAGCCAGGCGTCCAGCGAGGGCCAGCCGTCCGGCGTGTCGAGACGGGCCGGCTTCACGAAGGCCTCGTAGTCGTAGAGCTCGCCGTAGCGCGCATCGCCGAGCATGCGCCAGGCGGTGGCCAGAAGGCCGAGGGCCTGCTGATTGTTCGGCTCGATCTGCAGCATCGCCTCGGCGTGGCGCGCGGCGGCGTCTGGCTGGCCGGCGACGAGGCTGGCCTCGGCCGCGACCGCCAGAATGACGGCGCGGGAGTCCGGCGGCGCGACCGACAGCGCCCGCTCGGCATGGCTCAGCGCCCTGGCCGCGTCGAGATTCACCGCGATCTGTGAGGCGGTCAGTTCAACGACCGGATCGGGTGGGGTCTGCCCGGTGACCGACTCCAGAGCCGCATAGGCGCCCGCGACATCGCCCGCGTATTCCAGCAGCTTGGCCTTGACCACGCGCAGGGCCGTCTCGCGGGGGAAGCGGGCGATGGCCTCGTCGAGCGCAACGGTGGCCGCACCCGTGTCTTCCGTGCGCATCCAGACCAGGTGGGCCAGATCGCGGTGGGCCGGCGCGTCCCGGGGCTCGTCGCGCAGGGCGTTGCGGAATGCCGCCTCCGCCTCATCAAGCCGGTCGAGGCCTTGCAAGGCCCGACCATGCAGGCTCCAGGTGCTTGCGCCGCGCATACCCCGGCTCAGAGCCCGCCCCGTGGCGGCCTGGGCCTCGTCGTACCGCTCCGCGTCGCACAACAGGGCCGCCAGATTGTGCTCGAACACCGGATCGGCGTCGGGGCCGGCCGTAACCCGTTGAAGCAGGCCCACAGCCTCGTCGTATCGACCAAGCGCCCGCAGAATTTGCCCATGCAGGCTCAGTGCGGCCGGGTTCTGGCTCGCGGCCGTGACCGGCGTGATGACCTTCAGCGCCTCGTCTGCCCGGGATCGGGGCAGGAGGAAGCCACAGAGCGCCTCGACAGCGGGCAGGAAGCGGCGGTCGAGGGCCAGGGCCGCCCGAAGGGCCCGTTCTGCCTCCGCCTCCTTGCCAAGGCTCAAAAGCACAGCGGCCAGCTCGACATGGATCAGGGGCTCGCGCTTGTTGATGGCGGTCGCCGCTCGCAGCTCCCGTTCCGCGCCCGCGCGGTCGCCCAAGGCGCGCAGAGCGTGGCCGAGCAGGCGACGGGCTTCCAGATGGCGCGGC
>JBKJII010000486.1:0-9845 GCA_046598505.1 Caulobacter sp.
CTGTCGGCGGCGGGGCTCGGGACCCTGCGCGATCTGACCGTGACGCCGGTCCCGGGGAAATTCCCCTGCCCGATCAGCATCACCGTCGACGGCGACGCCTGCCACATCTTCTCCGGCCGGCTGATCAAGGGCGTGACGAACGGTCCCTCGCCCGCCTGGCTGCAGGCCCGGCTCATCGCCATCGGCCTGCGCCCGATCAACACCCTGGTCGATATCACCAACCTGATCACCTACGACCGCGCGCGGCCGCTGCACGTCTATGACGCGGCCAAGCTGGTCGGGACGCAGATCATCGCGCGGCTGGGCCACCATGGCGTCAACGGCGACGAGCATCTGATCGCGCTGGACGGCAAGACCTACGACCTGCGCCCGACCATGAGCGTCATCGCCGACGCCGGTGGCGAGCGGCCGATCGGTCTGGGCGGGGTGATGGGCGGCGAGTCGACGGGCTGCTCTGAAGCAACCACCGACGTGTTCCTGGAGAGCGCCTGGTTCGAGTCGATCCGCACGGCCCAGACCGGCCGCGACGCCGGAATCACGTCCGACGCGCAGTACCGCTTCGCGCGCGGGGTCGACACCGGCTTCGTGGTCGGCGGGCTGGAGCTGGCGACGAAGCTTGTTGTCGAGCTGTGCGGCGGCGAGCCGTCGGACGTGGTGGTGGCGGGTGAGGCCCTGCCGCCGCCGGCCGCCGTGACCTTTGATCCGGCCTATGTGCAACAGCTCGCAGGCCTGACCATCGCAGCCGACGAATCCGCCGGGATTCTGGAGAAGCTCGGCTTCCGGATCGAGAAATCCGGCGCGGCCTGGACCGTCACGCCCCCCACCTGGCGGCGGGACGTCGAGGGCAAGGCCGACCTGGTCGAGGAAGTCGCGCGCATCGCCGGCTACGACGCCCTGCCCGCCACGCCGCTGCCCGAGACCGCGCGCGCGCCCAACGGCGTGCTGACCGCCCGCCAGGGCCGCGCCCGCACCGCCCGCCGGGCGCTGGCGGCCGCCGGCTACAGCGAGCTGCTGACCTGGTCGTTCACCCGCAATGCCGTGGCGAAGCTGTTCGGCGGCGGGGCGGACGCGCTGGTGCTGGCCAATCCGATGTCGGCCGAGATCGACACCATGCGGCCTTCCGTGCTGCCCGGCCTGATCGAGGCCGCGGGCCGCAACGCCCGCCGGGGCTTCCCCGACGTGGCGGTGTTCGAGGTCGGACCGGTGTTCGGCGGCGACCGGCCGCAGGACCAGCGCCTGGTCATCGCCGCCATCCTGGCCCCCCACGCCGTGCGCGGCTGGGACAAGCGCCCGCAGGACGACCTGTTCACGGTCAAGGCCGACCTGATGGCCCTGCTGGACGAGCTGGGGGCGCCGGTGGCGTCGTTGCAGACGGCCCAGGGCTCGGCCTCGAGCTGGTGGCACCCCGGCCGCTCGGCCCGGCTGCAGCTGGGTCCCAAGGCCGTGCTGGCCGAGTTCGGCGAGCTGCACCCGGCGGTGCTCAAGGCGCTGGACGTCGACGGGCCGGTCTATGGCTTCGAGATCTGGGTCGAGGCGATCCCCGAGCCGAAGAAGAAGGGCAAGACGCGGTCCGCCGCCGACCTGCCCAGCTTGATGCCGCTGAGCCGCGACTTCGCCTTCCTGGTCGAGGCCGGCAAGGCGTCCGGCGAGCTGGTCAAGGCCGTGGCCGGCGCCGACAAGGCGTTGATCGCCTCGGCCCGGGTGTTCGACGTCTACCAGGGCGCCGGCGTGCCGGACGGGCAGAAGTCGATCGCCGTCGAGGTGGTGCTGCAGCCGCGGGAGAAGACGCTGGCCGAGGCCGAGATCGAGGCGTTGTCAGCGCGGATCATCGCCGCGGCGGACAAGGCGGGCGGACGGTTGAGGGGGTAACGAGGGGACTGGACTTCATGTCCCTTGGGACTTGATGTCCTGTCCCCGGGCTGGGACGAGATCGAATGGCGGACGAAATCGACTTCATCGAAGTTGGTCGAAAGGCCCATGAGCTGTCAGAACGTCACGGTCCGACAGCTCACGCCTATGCTCGAAAGCTCGCCGATCAAGCGCTTGTCGTGGACAATGCCACCGAGCATCGATTTTGGTCGACTGTCGAAGCGTCGCTGATTCCCCGCAGCACATAACCGGGACAGCGTAAGCAGTCCCAAGGGACAGCTAACGCAGTCCCGCCTTGCCACCCCGGCCAATCCCCCCTATCGCTGTTTCCAGCATGACCGCGCTCGTTTCCATCGCCGACGTATTCGCCGCCCTCGCCTGGGCGGTTTGCGGCTGCGCGCTCATGATGATGACCAGCAAAATTATGACCGATCCGTCCGGACCGGAGCTTTGCCGCGCGACCTGAACCTCGCCGGCCGATCGCAAGATCAAAAGCCCCGCTCCGGAAACGGACGCGGGGTTTTTGCTGTGCGGTCTGCCGGTCCCTGACCTGAAGGACCTAGACCATGCCCCTGCCTCAACCCCTTGATCTCGCCGACAATCCGCAGGCCAGGCACGTCCTGCGGTTCACGGTCGACGACCTGACCCAGGCGCTCGACGCCGTGCGAGCCGGCCTGGCGGCCACCTCCGCCGAGGTCTGCAACCTGTCGCTCAGCCCGGTCGGCCGGCTGGTCGAAGGGGTGCTGCGCGTGCGGCGTCTCGACGAGGCCGGGGCGGTCAAACTGGCCGACCGCCTCGCCAGTTGGCCCGGCGTGCGGTCCTCGCGCGTCGAGCATGTCTGGGGCCTGTCATGAAAGACGACGGCAAACGGCGGCTGTTCCTGGTCGGCGCGGCGGACGAACCGGACGCGCTGGTGCGGGTGCTGAACGTGGTCACGCTGCTGCAGGCGCGGCTGCGGCGGGTTGAGGCCGAGCCGACCGACGGCGGCCTGACCATCCGGCTGGAAATTGACGACGCGGGCGATCACAAGGCCGAGGCGCTGGCCCGGCGGCTGGAAGCCTGCCCCTCGGTCACAGGACTGGCGTTCGGATGGCGGGGAAGCCTTGCGCCTGTCGCAGGGGCCGCTAGGTAGGGATGTCGATCCGGAGGCCGCATGTCCAAACCTTCCCTTGAACGTCTGCTCGAGCGGGGCCTGTTCGCCTCCCGCTGGCTGATGGCCCCGATGTATGTGGGCCTGGTTCTGGCGCTGGGCGCACTGATCGTGATCTTCGGCCAGGAGCTGCTGCACGCCGCACCGCTTATGTTCTCCGGTCATGCCAAGGCTGAGGACGCCATCCTGCTGGCCCTGTCGCTGATCGACCTGTCCCTCGCGGGCAATCTGGTGCTGATCGTGATCTTCTCGGGCTACGAGAACTTCGTCTCCAAGATGGACATCGGCGATCAGGTCGACCGGCCCAGCTGGATGGGCACCGTCGACTTCTCCGGTCTGAAGATGAAGCTGGTGGCCTCGATCGTGGCGATCTCGGCCATTGCCCTGTTGAAGTCCTTCCTCCAGGCCACCGAAGCCGACGCGCAGATCGATCAGTCGCGCATGCTCTGGCTGGTGATCATCCACCTGTCGTTCGTGGTGTCAGGCGTTCTGCTGGCGCTGATGGACTGGCTCGCGAGCCTGACCGACAAGCACTGACGGGGACCTGCAGCGCAGGCCGGTGTCCCTGTCAGAACGGCAGGTAGTGGCGTTTGCGGCTGTAGGACAGGTAGCCGATGCTGGCGCCGAGACGCAGGCCGACGCCGGCGCGGATCGGGGCCAGGGTGATATCGTCGGCGCGCTGGTAGTTCACGCCCAGGCCGGCGATGAAATAGGCCGAGCCCTCAACGCCCGGGAAGCGGCGGTAGATCATGTCCGGGTAGTGCATGTTGTAGCAGAGGGTGAAGACCCGGCTGGCGTTGCCGCCGACGTCGAAGCCGATCGACGGGCCCTGCCAGAAGACCTCCTGGGTCTCCTGTTCCTTCATGTACATCAGGCCGCGGCCGTAGCGGGCGCCGATGGTGATGGCGGCCGAGCCCTCTTCGCCGGCGATGTAGGCCGTGGGCCGGCCGTTGTCGCGGAAGATGCGCTCGATGGCGGCGCCGGCGGCTTCCGCCGTCACGCCGAGGAAGTCAGAGGTCGCGTTGACGATCTCGTCGGGGCTGTAGGTGCGCGGACCGTCAGCCGGATCGCGGGGTGACTGGGCGAGAGCCGAGGCGCCCGTGGCGATCCCGCCAACGCCGGCGGCGAGGCCGGAGAGGATGAGTTTGCGGCGGTCCATGCGTGTGACTCCGAGTCGATTGGAAGCCCGGCGAGGGTCCCATTCCAATACGACCGGTTTGCGGCGCGTTCCCTAACGGGAGGTTAACCGACCGGGGCCGGCGGCGCCTGTTTCTGGGCCGCGAACTGCTTGTCCAGACGGCCCTGGCCCCAGTGCCAGAGGTCATCGACGATGGTGAAGATCACCGGCACGAACAGCAGGCTGAGCAGAGTCGAGCTGATCAGGCCCCCGATCACGGCGATCGCCATGGGCGAGCGGAACTCGGTGTCCTCGCCGAAGCCCATCGCCACAGGCAGCATGCCCGCGCCCATGGCCACGGTCGTCATCAGGATCGGCCGGGCCCGCTTGAGACAGGCGTCCATGATCGCTTCCCGGGTCGTCAGGCCGCGCTTGGCCTTGGCTTCCAGAGCGTATTCCACCAGCAGGATCGAGTTCTTGGCCGCAATGCCCATCAACATCAGGATGCCGATCAGGGCCGGCATCGACAGATTGCGGCCGGTCAGCAGCAGCATGCCGAACGCCCCGCCGATGGCCAGCGGCAGGGCCGCCTGGATGGTGATCGGGTGAATGAAGCTTTTGAACAGCAGGACCAGCACCACGTACATCAGGAGGATGCCCGTCAGCAGGGCGATGCCGAAGCCGGTGACCAGTTCCATCAGGCGTTCGACGATGCCCGAGACCTGTTCCTTGACCCCCGCCGGCAGGGACTTCATCGCCGGCAGCTGGTGCAGCGCGGTGTTGGCCGCGCCCAGGGCCAGACCGTTCAGCTCGGCCTTTATGGTTGCGTTGCGGCTGCGGTCCAGGCGGCTGATCTGTGACGGGCCGGCGCCCAGGGTGATATCGGCCACCGCCGAGAGCGGCACGGGCACGCCGGAGGCGGTCGGCACACGCAGATTGGCCAGCACGGCCAGGTCTTCACGGGCGCTGTCGTTGAGGCGGATGCGGATCGGGATTTGCCGGTCGCCGACGTTGTACTTGGCCAGCGCCTGATCGACATCGCCGATGGTCGCCACCCTGACGGCCTGGGAGATGGCCGCCGCCGAGACGCCCATGCGGGCGGCCTGGTCGGGCTTGGGCGTCACGAGGATCTCGGGCCGGGCGATATCGGCGGTGTTGATGACGTTCTCGAAGCCCGGGATGCCGCGCATCTGGGTCTCGACCGCGCGGGCGGCCCTGGACAGGGCCTCACCATCGTCACTGACCAGGGTCACCGAGATGCCGCTCGACTGGCCGCCGTCGTTGCTGCCGAAACTGAGGCGGGCGCCGGGGATGTCGGCCATCACCCTGGCCATCTCGCGCTCGAAAGCCTGCTGGCCGAGAGCGCGCTCGCGCTTGTCGATCAGGTTGGCGTAGACGCGGGCCCGGCGGACGTCAGCCAGCGAGCCGCCGCCGCCCGGGCCGTTGCCCTGGCTCGCCGAACCGATCGAGGCGTAGACGCTCTTCACCTCGGACCGCGCGCGCAGGATCCGCGTCACGCGGTCGACCACGATTTCAGTGTCCGACAGCTTGGCGCCCGGCGGCAGCTCGATGGCGATGCTGCTGACGCCCTCGTCTCCGGCCGGGATAAACTCGAACGACAGGGCGCGGGCCAGGCCCAGTGAGAAAACAAAGGCCAGGGTGGCCATGCCGAAAGCCACCCATCGGTGGCCGATCGACCAGGTCACGGCCCGGATGTAGGGCTTCATCCAGAACGGTTCGCCGTGCTCCTTGGTGTCGCCCTTCAGCAGGTAGGCGCACATCAACGGCGTCAGCATGCGGGCCACGACCAGCGAGAACAGCACCGAGACGCAGGCGGCCAGGGCGAAGGACTTGAAGAACTGACCCGGCACGCTGCCCATGAAGCCGACGGGCGCGAACACGGCGACGATGGTGAAGGTGGTGGCGACCACGGCCAGTCCGATCTCGTCGGCCGCCTCGATCGACGCCGGATAGGGCGCCTTGCCCTCGCGCATGTGGCGAACGATGTTTTCGATCTCGACGATGGCGTCGTCGACCAGAATGCCGATGGTCAGACTCAGCGCCAGCAGGGTCACCACGTTGAACGACTGGTTCATCGGACCCAGGATCGCGAAGGTCGGGATCAGGGCCATGGGCATGGCCACGGCGGTGATGAAGGTCGCCCGCCAGTCGCGCAGGAACAGCCAGACCACGATGACCGCCAGCAGGGCGCCCAGGCCGAGGGCCTCGATTGAGGCGATATAGCTGTCCTTGACGCCCTGCACGTTCGAGCTGACTTCCTCGATGGTCAGTTCGGGGTGGGCCGCGTCGAGCGCCTCGACGGCCTTGGCCACGTCGCGGGCCACGCCGACTTCGCTGCCGTCGCGCGTCCGGACCATGTTGAAGCCGACCACCTCCTCGCCCTGGAAGCGGGCCAGATTGCGGGGCTCGCTCCAGGAGTCGGTGACCTCGCCGAGGTCCGCCAGGCGCACGCTGCGGCCGTCGACCAGGTTGATCCGCGTATCCCGCAGCTGCTGCAGGCTGTCGGCGCCGCCCAGGGTGCGGATGGCCCGCTCCTCGCCGCCGATGGTCGCGCGACCGCCCGGCAGGTCGGCGTTGACGCTGCGCAGCGCCTGGCTGACCGCGCCGGCCGTGACGCCGAGCGCCGCCAGCCGGTCAGGGTCGAGATCGACGCGGATCTCGCGGTTCACCCCGCCATCGCGGTTGACCTGGGCCACGCCCGGGATCGCCAGCAGGGCCTTGGCCACGTCATTGTCGACGAACCAGCTCTTCTGCTCGGGCGTCAACGTCGGCGCGCGGACCACATAGTAGACGAGCGGCGAACCGCTGGCCTCGACGCGCTGGACCACCGGATCGGTGATGTCGCCGGGCAGGGCGGAGCGCACGCGGGAGACGGCATTGCGGACGTCGTTCGTCGCCTTCTCCAGGTCCGTGCCGAGCTTGAACTCGATGACCGTGGAGGAGACCCCGTCGCCGATGGTCGAGGTGACGTGCTGGGCCCCGTTCAGCCCGGTCATCGCGTCCTCGATGATGCGCGTGATCTGGCTTTCCATCTCCGACGGCGCGGCGCCGGGCTGGGCCGCCGTGACGATCACCACCGGGAAGTCGATGTCGGGGAAGTTGTTGACCCGCATCTGCAGGAAGCCGGCGATACCGGCCACCGTCAGCACGACAAACAGCAGGATCGTCGGAACCGGGTTCCTGATCGACCAGGCGCTGATATTGCGGAACATCAGCGCGCTCCGCCCGCCGCGGCCGCAACGACCTTCACCCGGTCACCCTCGGACAGGAAGCCGGCGCCCTGCAGCGCGACCTTCTCGCCGGCCTGCAGGCCCTGCCGGATCTCCACATAGTCGCCGGATCGCGCGCCGGTGACCACGGCGCGGAAGTGCGCAACGCCCTGGGCGTCGATGACGAACAGACCCGGCTTGTTGTCGCGGTAAAGGATCGACGACTGCGGCGCGAGCACCGCCTGCTGCGCCCCGACATTGATCACCGCCTTGGCGAACATGCCGGGCCGGAAGGCGCCGCGGTCGAGCAGGGCGACGCGGGCGAGGCCGACGCGGGTCTGGGGATCAATCTGCGGGGTGACGATGCGCACGCGGGCGGCGGTCTGGCCGACCTCGGAGGTGCTGACGATGGCCGACTGTCCGGCGCGGACCGCGGCCAGCTCGGACTCGGGCACCTGGGCGTTCAGCTCCAGCCGGCCGTCGCGGACCAGGCGGAACAGCTGCGCCCCGGCGGTGACGATCTGGCCGGGCACCACGGAGCGAGAAGCGATCAGGCCCGACACCGGCGCGCGCACGCTGGCCTGGGCCAGCCGGGCGTTGGTCTCGCTCAGCGCCGCCTGGGCGAGGTCGACGTTGGCGGCGGCCGTCTGTTGCGCGGCGATCTTCGCGTCGAGCGCGGCCTGGGCCAGGTAGCCCTGGGCCTTGAGGTCGCGGGCGCGGGCGAGGTCGGCGGTGGCCTGGGCGAGCTGGGCTTTCGCGCTGGCCAGACTGGCCTGGCGCTGGCGCAGCTGGGCGACCAGCAGGCTGTCGTTCATCTGCAGCAGCAGCTGGCCCTGATGGACATAGTCGCCCTCGTCGACCAGCAGGCGGACGACGGTCAGGCCGCCGGTCTCGGCGCCGACGGAGACGTCCTGCCAGGCCGCGACGGTGCCGCTGGCCTCGACCGTGCGGTCGAGCGTCCCGATGCGCGCCGTGGCCGTGGTGATGGTCAGACTGGCGCGCGGCTTGCCCGGCGCCGCGTCGGTTTTCTTCGAGCAGGCGGCGAGGCCCGTCCCGGCCAGCGAGACCGCCAGAAGCAACGATACGGCAAGCCGCGGCAGGGGGGTCAAACGGTGCGGCATGTGAGGCTCTCAGGCGGACGGATCAGCAAGAGGAGCGTGTAGCACACGGCCGTCGTTCCCCCTGTTGCTATCTAGGGTTCCGGGCTTTGTTCGCAAGTGCAAAAAGGCCGGCGCGCAGAAACCCTGTGCCGGCCCGCCGACTATGCTAGACGGGCGCACATGACGACCGATCTGTCCAAAATCCGCAATTTCTCGATTGTCGCCCACATCGACCACGGCAAATCGACCCTGTCCGACCGGCTGATCCAGGAGACGGGCGGCCTGACCGCGCGCGAGATGACCGCCCAGGTGCTCGACAACATGGACATCGAGAAGGAGCGCGGCATCACCATCAAGGCGCAGACCGTGCGCCTCGACTACAAGGCCGACGACGGCGAGACCTATGTCCTCAACCTGATGGACACGCCCGGCCACGTCGACTTCGCCTACGAGGTCAGCCGCTCTCTGGCCGCCTGCGAGGGCTCGATCCTCGTCGTCGACGCCTCGCAGGGCGTGGAAGCCCAGACCCTGGCCAACGTCTACGCCGCCATCGAGAACGACCACGAGATCGTCCCCGTCCTGAACAAGATCGACCTGCCGGCCGCCGAGCCCGAGCGGGTGCGGGCGCAGATCGAGGACCTGATCGGGCTGGACGCCAGCGACGCTGTCCTCTGCAGCGCCAAGAGTGGCCTGGGCATCCACGACGTGCTGGAAGCAATCGTCCACCGCCTGCCCGCGCCGAAGGGCGACGAAAACGCGCCGCTCAAGGCGCTGCTGGTCGACGCCTGGTACGACGCCTACCTCGGCGTGGTGGTGCTGGTGCGGGTGATCGACGGCCGCCTGCGCGCCGGCCAGAAGATCAAGATGATGCAGCACGGCTCGGTCCACCTGGTCGACCGCGTCGGCGTGTTCAAGCCCAAGAACACCCCGGTCGAGAGCCTCGGCCCCGGCGAGATCGGCTTCATCACCGCCCAGATCAAGGAAGTGGCCGACGCCGCCGTCGGCGACACCCTGACCGACGAGAAGAAGCCGACCGCCGCCGCCCTGCCCGGGTTCAAGGACGTGCAGCCGGTGGTGTTCTGCGGCCTGTTCCCGGTCGACGCCGCCGACTTCGAGGACCTGCGCGCCGCCGTCGGCCGCCTGCGCCTGAACGACGGCAGCTTCACCTACGAGATGGAATCCAGCGCCGCGCTCGGTTTCGGCTTCCGCTGCGGCTTCCTTGGGCTGCTGCATCTGGAGATCATCCAGGAGCGCCTGTCCCGCGAGTTCGACCTCGACCTGATCGCGACCGCCCCGTCGGTGGTCTACAAGATCAACCATCGCGACGGCAGCCAGATGGAGCTGCACAACCCCGCCGACATGCCCGACCCGATGCAGAT
>JBKJII010000366.1:0-5678 GCA_046598505.1 Caulobacter sp.
GCCGCGCCAGCCAGCCCGACTGGGAAGCCCGACTGCGCGTCGTGTTGGCGCGCAGCTCCCGGCCGCTGTTCGAGCCCGGACCGAACGCGCCTCCGGGCGCCGAAGGCCGGGCGTTGAAGGCCTCCGGCGCCCTGTTCGGCCTGTTCCTCGACAGCATGGTCACCTGGCTGGAGGACCGCGACGGCCTGACCGACGCCGAACGCATCCGCTGGTGGGGCCGCATCGTGCGGGAAAACCGCGCGGCGGGCCGCGAGGCCTTTCGTCTGGATTGACTTCCGTCCTTCGGAAGCGATCCTGATCGCCAATCACAAGAAACGACGAGGAAGCGCCCGTGATCCCCGGACTGATGCAGGACGTCCCGCTGTTGACGACCGCCATCCTGAACCATGTCGAAGCCGCACACGGCCGGGTGGAGATCGTCTCGCGCACTGTCGAAGGGCGCGTTCACCGCTACGACTACGCAGGCCTGGCTGCCCGGTCGCGCAAACTGGCGCGGGCGCTGGAGGCGCTGGGCGTCACATCCGGTGACCGGATCGCCACCCTGGCCTGGAACACGCACCGGCATCTGGAGCTTTTCTACGCCGTGCCGGGACTCGGCGGGGTGCTCAACACGGTCAATCCGCGGCTGTTCGACGAGCAGATCGTCTACGTCCTGGAGCACGCCGAGAGCACGGTGCTGTTCTACGACCGCACCTTCGCGCCGCTGGTCGAGAGGCTGGCCGACCGGTTCACCACGGTGAAGACCTTCGTGCTGATGTCGGACGCCGACCGCCATGACGCCGGCGGGGTCGGGGCGCTGAACTACGAGACCCTGCTGGACGCGCAACCGGACGGGCCGTTCGCCTGGCCGCGGCTGGACGAGAACGCCGGGGCCTTCCTCTGCTACACCTCCGGCACCACGGGCGACCCCAAGGGGGTGCTCTACAGCCACCGGGCCGTGGTGCTGCACGCCATGGCCGCGGGCCTCGCCAGCGCGTTCGGCCTGACGGCGTTCGACGTGGTCATGCCCTGCTCGTCGCTCTACCATGCGACCGCTTGGGGCCTGCCGTTCATCTGCCCAATCAACGGCTGCAAGCTGGTCCTGCCGGCCGAGAAAATGGACCCGGCCAGCCTGCAGGCGCTGATCATCGGCGAGGGCGTAACCTTCTCCGGCGGCGTGCCGACGATCTGGACCATGTACCTCGACTGGCTGGCCCAGACCGACCAGACCGTCGGCGACCTGAAGCGGGTGATCATCGGCGGTTCGGCCGTGCCGCGCGCCATGGCCGAGGCCTTCAAGGTCAGGCACGGCGTCCAGGTGCTGCAGATCTGGGGCATGACCGAGACCTGCCCGCTGGGCGTGGTCGCCACCCCGACCCCGTCGATCACCGCGCTGGGTGAGGACCAGGTCGACGAGATCATCTGGACCCGCCAGGGCCGGCTGCAGTTCGGCATCGAGCTGAAGATCATGCTTGAGGACGGCAGCGAGGCGCCGCGCGACGGCGAGACCAGCGGCGCCCTGATGGTGCGCGGCCCCTGGACCATCAAGCGCTACTTCCGCAAGGACGCCGACGCGATGGACGACGACGGCTGGTTCGACACCGGCGACATCGCCACCCTCGACGAACACGGCTTTATGCGCATCACCGACCGGGCCAAGGACGTGATCAAGACCGGCGGCGAATGGATCAGCTCGATCGACCTGGAGAATATCGCCGTCGCCTGTCCGGGGGTGAAAATCGCCGCCGTCGTCGGTATTCCCCATCCGAAGTGGGAAGAGCGGCCCCTGCTGGTCATCGAGGTCCACGAGGGCCGTACGGTGACCCGCGACGAGGTGCTCGACTACCTGCGGCCGCGCGTCGTGAAGTGGTGGATGCCCGACGACGTGGTGTTCGCCGCCGTGCCCCTGACGGCGACCGGCAAGATCGACAAGAAGACCCTGCGCGCGGCGTGGAACGGGCATTTGAGCTAGCCCTGAATTTTCCTCTCCCTGAGGGAGAGGTGGCCCGGCGGAGCCGGGGCGGAGAGGGAAACACCGGAGCTTGTCGTCAGGCCACCGCGCCTCCCTCTCAGTCACCGCTCCGCGGCGCCAGCTCTCCCTCCGGGAGAGCAAGTCTCAATGCTCAGTCCACGCTCATCGCCAGCACCCGGCTGATGTGGGCGAAGGGCGCGCCGCTCTCGGCCGCCCACCGGCTGAACGCCGCCTGAATCGCCCTGCGGGACTTCTGGCTGTCGTGATTGCCCTCGATGACGCCCTCGGCGGAGAGCGCCTTGACCATGTCCAGGGAGGTGACCCAGCCATCGCGGCCCATAAAGCGCAGGAACATCATCCCGGCGTTGCCACCCAGCCGGTCGCCGCGCTTTTTCAGGAGGTCGAGCAGGCCGATATAGTCGTCAGCCGGCCAGGTCGCGAACACCTTGCCCGCCGCCCCGTGCTCCGCCGCCAGGTCCATCATCAGGGCGGCGTTGTTCTGCACTGACCGCACCTTGGCGCCGTTGCGGATGATCCGGCTGTCCTTGAGCAGGCCGTCGAATTCCTCGTCCGACATGGCCCGGCAGCGGGCCGGCGAGAAGCCCCAGAAGGCGTCCTCTGTTCCCGGCCATTTCTTCTCCACCACGGTCCAGGAAAAGCCGGCCTGGAAGACGCAGCGGCTCATCATCGACAGCCAGCGGTCGTCCGGGACAACCGCCAGCTCGGCGGCGGATTTCATCGCCGGCAGCAGCGCGGCAAGGGCTGCCTCCCCACCCTTGCGCGCGGCGGCCCGGGCGCGGATCGCGGCGAAGGATCGAAGGGTCATTGGTGAGGTCCGGCGCCGCCCCCGAAGGCGAGCCTGCCCGGCAGCGAAAGATGCGATGTGGCCCGCTCCAGCAGAGTCACGCCGCCGAGGGAGAAGGTCGCCTCGCCATTGCACAGGCCCGAGGTCAGGCCGTGAATCCGGCCGCCGCCGACCGTCAGGTGCACGCCGCTCAGTTTGAGCGACAAGGCCGTCTCAAAATGCAGGCGGCTGAGGCTCTGACCCGCGAGGGTCAGGTCGAGGTGCGGCTGCTGCACCGATGAGATCTTGTGGTCGAGCATCGGGAACGGAATGACCCTGGTCGGATCGGCGCGACTGGCGGCCTTGATGTCGCGCACCGCGGCGACCCGGTCCCAGGCGGACTCAAGGATATCGTCCAGATTGACGTTGAAAAACTCGTCCAGCGCGCCGGCGATGGACTTCATGAGGTTCTTGCGCGTGAGCGGCGGCAGACCCATGGCCGCGAGGTCGACCGCCTTGCTGGCCGCGCCTAGGTCGCAGCTGTCGGCGATCGGCCTGGCCGGATCGGCGCAGAAAAAGGTCTTCAGGGTCAGGCGTTCGGCGCTCATGGTCAGCCCGCCTCTTGTGGTTGCGCGTCGTCGGAGTCGGTCGACACGGAGATTTGCCCGGGATCCAGCGCTGGCTCCACAGCCACGGTCGGCGCACCCCAGGCCGTGTAGTGCCGCGCCAGCCAGTTCAGGAGACCCAGCGCCAGAAGGGCCAGCATCAGGGCCAGTCCCGAGCCGCGTGACGGCGTGGCAGGCGGCGCGGGTGCAGGCGCCGCCGGGGGCAGTGGAACGGCCTCCGGCGGCGGAGCCGGGACCGCCGCCACGGGCGGCACGGGCAGCGCGGCCGGCGTCACCGTCGCCGCAGGCGGAACGGGCGCCGGAGGACGCCGAACCTGCGGTGGCGCCGAGCTCGTCGGCGGTTTGATCGCCGGTGTTGGCGGCGCGGGTACGGCCGGCGCGGACTCCTGCTGCTTTTGCGCCTGGGGCGCCGTTCTAGGCGGCGGGGCCAGAGTCTTTTCACGCGGCGTCGGGCGGACGTCAGGCTGCGTGACCGGGGGGACCGTCAGCGCCGGCGGCGGCGTTATAGCCGGCTGGGGAGTTGGCGTAGCCGGTTGGGCTGCGGCGCGGCGGGCTGCTTCTTCCTCCTCGCGCTTCTTGCGGGCGGCTTCTTCCTTCTTTTTAGCCTCGGCCTCGCGGGCCTTTTTCGCCAGCCAGCCCAGCCCGCCGATGATCGCCCCGGCGGTGTCGATATCCGACCCCCCGCTGCTACCACCGCCGCCACGGGGCGGGCACTGGCTGGGCCGGCTCTGCGCCTCGGCGAGGCCAGGCGCCGTCGCCAGGGCAAGAACCAGAAGCAGTCCGAGGCCGCGCCGCATGCCTATTCCGCCTTCACGACGCCGGCCGGCACATTGATGCGGACCTTCGCCAGACCATGGTTGCTGTTCGCGCCGCCGCCAGCCGGCATCACCGCGTAGCTGAAGGTCAGGAGCAGGCCGCGCCGGGCGTCATAGCTGCTCCTGAGCGACTTGAAGTCGATTCCGGCGAACCCGGTCGGGCCGCGGTCGCTGACCAGCCGGCAGACGAAGCTTTCCGGATCATCGTCGGCGTAGAACAGGATCAACAGGTGGGCGCTGCAGCAGGCCGGCTCGCCACCGGTGTCGAGGGAAGCCACCCGAACCCTGCCCTGGTAAAAGGTGCGGCTGCTGCCTTCCCAGGGCTCGACGATGTTGAAGGCGCTCTCGGTGACGCCGTCGCAGTCGCGCACGGTGACGGCGAAGGCCGGCGAGGCCAGGGCCATCACGCCCGTCAGAGCCGCAGCAGCGAGAATTCCACGCACGTCAGCCTCCCCCGGTCGTCCCCCTGCCCGCCAACGAACAGGTCGCCATCCTGCGTCGTCCGGGCCGCGAGGGCTAGTCTGGATATCGCGGGTCCACGATTGATGGCGCGACCCCCTTCCGGCGCGCCGGAGCCCCCGCTAGGTTCGCGTGGGCGAGAAGGCTGGACGATCATCATGCGGCGATGGGTGGCGGGGATCGGTCTTGTGCTGCTGCTGGCGGCCGGGGTCTGGCTGCGGCTGACCTATGTACATTTCTTCCCCCTCGCACCGGACGCCATCGGCGGGCCGCCGGCCTCGCCGGCCGTGCTGGGGCCGTTCGGCGGCGATCCGCCGGTCACATCCCTCTCTGACTGGCAAACCCGCCGGGCGCCGATCCTGCGCGAGGCCTTTGCGCGCGAAGTCTACGGTCCGATGCCGCCGGTCCTGCCGGCGTCGGTCCTGGCTCGGGCCTTCATGCCCGACGCGCGCCTGGGCAAGGGCGCCGGCCTGCAGCAGCTGACGATCGGCTTCGGCGATGCGGGCGACCGCGGGCGGGTCAATGTGGTCCTGGCCCTGCCGCCGCCGGGCGTGCCGGTTCGGGCGCTGATCGTGATGCAGAACTTTTGCGGCAACGAAGCCGCCACCGGCCGGCGCTTCCCGCAGGTCCGGTCGCTGACCGCGCCTCCGACGTTTTGCGCCGGGCCCATGTCCGTGGCGAGCCACATCATCCTCGGCCGCTACCCCAACGGGCCGCCGATGAAGCGGGTAACCGGCCGGGGCTACGCCGTCGCCATGGTCTACGCCGCCGACCTCGTCCCCGACGAATCGGTCGGCTCACCGCCGGCGCTGCGGCGTCTCTACGGGCCGGGGGTCGAGACCGGCGGCGCGCTTGCCGCCTGGGCCTGGCTCTACGCCGAGCTCGGCGGCGTCCTGACCCGCGAACCGGCGCTGATGAACACGCCCGTGGTCGCCTGGGGTCATTCGCGCAACGGCTAGGCCGCCCTTCTGGCCGGCGCGGCCTATCCCTCCATCGCCGGTGTCATCGCCCACCAGTCGGGCCGTGGCGGCGGCGCCCTGACC
>JBKJII010000428.1:0-3207 GCA_046598505.1 Caulobacter sp.
TCGGACAGTTCGATATTGGCGCGCAGCTTGTCGGCCGTGGCCGAGGCGACGTTCAGGATCTTGCCGCGCAGGGGCAGAATGGCCTGGGTCGTCCGGTCGCGCGCCTGTTTGGCCGAGCCGCCGGCCGAATCGCCCTCGACGATGAACAGCTCGGTGCCGTTGGCCGACTGGCGCGAACAGTCCGACAGCTTGCCGGGCAGGCGCAGCTTGCGCGTCGCCTGGGCCCGCTGGACCTCCTTGTCCTTGCGACGCTTGAGGCGGTCCTCGGCCCGCTCGATGACGAAGTCGAGCAGGGCGCGGGCGGCCTTGGGGGATGCGGTCAGCCAGTGGTCGAACGGATCGCGCAGGGCGGCTTCGACCAGCTTCTGGGCGTCCGAGGACGACAGCCGCTCCTTGGTCTGGCCCTGGAACTCGGGATTGCGCACGAACACGCTGATCAGGGCCCCGGCGTTGGCGATCACGTCGTCGGCGGTGATGATCCCCGCGCGCTTCTCGTTGATCATGTCGGCATGGGCCTTGAGACCGCGGGTCAAGGCGGCGCGGAAGCCGGCCTCATGCGTGCCGCCCTCGGGTGTGGGCACGGTGTTGCAGTAGGACTGCATGAAGCCGTCGGCCTCGCCGAAGCCCTGCGGCGTCCAGGTCACAGCCCACTCGACCGCGCCGGCTTCGCCGGTCCGCTCGATACGGCCGCTGAAGGCCTCCGGCGTCACGGTAGCGACGCTCTTGATCCGTTCGGCCAGGAAGTCGGCCAGGCCGTTGGGGAAGTGGAACAGGGCTTCCGGGGCCGTCTTGTCCTGGATGCGGCTGGGGTCGCAGGACCATTTGATCTGCACGCCGCGGAACAGATAGGCCTTGGAGCGAGCCATCCGGTACAGCCGCGCCGGCTTGAACGCCGCGCCCTCGCCGAAGATCACCGGGTCCGGCAGGAACCTGATCGCCGTGCCGCGCTTCTTCGACGGCGCGATCTGCTCCAGCTTGCCCAGCGGCTTGCCGCGCGAGAACACCTGGCGGTGCTCGAAGCCGTCGCGCCAAACGGTGACCTCTACCCGTTCGGACAGGGCGTTGACCACCGAGACGCCGACGCCATGCAGGCCGCCCGAGGTCTCATAGGCCTTGCCCGAGAACTTCCCGCCCGAGTGCAGCACGGTCATGATGACCTCGAGCGCTGACATGCCCGGGTGCTTGGGGTGCGCGTCGACGGGGATGCCGCGGCCGTCGTCCTTGACCGTCAGGGCGCCGTCGGCGTCGAACGTCACCTCGATCAGCTTCGCGTGGCCGGCGACGGCCTCGTCCATGCTGTTGTCGAGCACCTCGGCGAACAGATGGTGCAGCGCCCGCTCGTCGGTGCCGCCGATGTACATGCCGGGGCGCTTGCGGACAGGCTCCAGGCCTTCGAGCACTTCGATGCTGCTGGCCGTGTAGTCGCCGCCCGTCGGCGCCCGGGCAGTGGGCGCAGGCTTGGCCGCGACAGGCTCGCTCGCCTGCGCCAGCGGCGGCGCGGCGGGCGGGTTCAGGGCGTCGTCGAACAGGGAGGATTGAACGGGGGAAGCGGACATGACGCGTCAGTTTCGAACGATTCGGGAACGTTCAGGTATGCGGCGTGGCGCCTGTCGGAGCAAGGTTGATCGCGTCCTCCACCTCCTGTGCGCCGGTGCGGGTGTTGAGCACGCGGGACAGGGGCTTGCCGAACACCAGCAGGAAGGCCAGGCCGCCTGCGGCCACCCCCAGATGCAGCAGCCAGAACTGCGCCGGCGTCATCATCTCGTAGAACCGGCCAAGCCAGCCAACGAGGATGTTGCCCGCTGCAGAGGCCAGATAGAAGACGCCGATCATCGTGGTGTTCACGGGCGCCGGGGCCGATTTCGAGAAGGCCGACATCGTCACCGTGTCGATGAACGGGATCATCAGGTCCTGCAGGACAAAGAACATCACCGGGAAGATCAGGGCGACCAGACCCTTGCCGGCCAGCCACGTGCCGCCCGCCAGCACGGCCCAGCCGACGATCGCCAGGAGCAGGCCGAAGACGATCTTGCCGATATCGCCCGGCTCGCTACCGCGCTTTGCCTGCCAGGCCCAGAGCCGCACCGCGACGAACACAGCCGCGATGGTCAGGATGCCGTCCAGGGTCGCGAACCAGGTCACCGGCGCGCGGAAGCCGAGGATATTCATGTCCGCATGGGCGTCGGCCCAGACCATAAAGATGTTCCAGGCCTGATTGTAGGCGCCGAACACCAGGATGTAGGGGATCAACAGCAGCAGCAGCCCGAATATGATCCGGCCGTCGCCAGCCTTGAGGCGTGGGCGGTCGACGTGGGCTTCTCCCTTGCGTCGGATGGTGTCGGGCGGCAGGTGCTTCTGGCCGACGATGTAGGTGACCAGCGAGATCAGCATGCCGATGCCGGCGGCGCCGAAACCCCAGTGGAAGCCGACCTTCTCGCCCAGGGTCCCGCAGACCAGTGGAGCGACAAAGGCGCCGACGTTTAGCCCGATCAGATAGATGCCGAACGCCCGTGTGCGTCGCGTGTCTTCGGTGGCGTAGAGCCGGCCGACCTGGGCGGCCATGTTGCCCTTGATGCAGCCGGCGCCGAGGATCAGGCTCAACAACGCCAGCAGGAACAGGTGCTCGGAGACCATCATCAGGTGGCCGGCCGCCATCAGAATGGTGCCCAGGATGACCGTCCGGCGCTGACCGAGGATGCGGTCGCCGACAAAGCCCCCGACGATCGGCAGCACGTAGATGAAGCCGGTGTAGAGGCCGAAAATCTGCGACGCGAGGGCCAGGGTGGTCAGCGGCCCGAAGGCGCCCTCGACCACAGAGCGAAAGGCCGGAAAGCCCCAGATGTTCTCCACGTGCCCGGGCTGGAGCGCCTGCTTGGTCATGTAGAGGGTCAGCAGACCCATCATGCCGTAGTAGGAAAACCGCTCCCAGATCTCGGTCAGGGTCAGGACGCTCAGGCCGCGCGGGTGGCCAAAGAGCTGGCCTGGCGCGCCGGCGCCGGTCGATGGTTCACTCGCCGTCGTCATGCCGTCTTCCCCCCCGACGGCGACCCGTCAAACGCAAGCCTGACAGGCGAAGGGGGCCGCAACAAGCGCTGCGACCTCCCTCCTGTCTACTTCACTGGAACAGACCGAAAACGGGTCTGCCTACTGATACGCCGGCGGATACCCGCTCGCGGCCGGCTTGAGGTAGCGGTCGCGCAGTTCAAA
>JBKJII010000122.1:0-8064 GCA_046598505.1 Caulobacter sp.
CCGCCTGTGCAGTCTCGAGATAGAATTTCTGCATGTCCCACGCGCCGGTCGGGCAACGTTCGGCGCACATGCCGCAATGCAGGCAGACATCCTCGTCCTTCACCAGGACCCGGCCCGTCGGCAGCGTCCCGGAGACGTAGAGGTCCTGCGTCAGGTTCAGCGCCGCCGCCTTGAGGCGCGGCCGCAGCTCGTCCTCCTCGCCGTTGACCGTGAAGGTGATGCAGTCGGTCGGGCAGATGTCGACGCAGGCGTCGCACTCGATACACAGCGGTGCGGCGAACACCGTCTGGATGTCGCAGTTCAGGCAACGTTGGGTCTCGGCCCAGGAGCGCGGGTCATCGAAGCCGAGTTCCACCTCGGCCTTCACATCGGCCAGGGCCTGGGCGATTGGCAGCAGCGGCACCTTTTGACGATCATCGTTCGAGACGTCGTTGTCGTAGCTCCACTCGTGGATGCCCATCTTCTGCAAGGAGACGAGCACGCCGGGCGGCGGCCGCAGGCGCAGGTCGTTACCGCGGCAGTAGTGGTCGATCGAGATTGCCGCGTCATGGCCGTGGGCCACGGCCCAGATGATGTTCTTGGGCCCGAACGCCGCGTCGCCGCCGAAGAAGACGTTTGGCAGGCTGGACTGGAAGGTCAGCTCATCGACAACCGGCATGCCCCACTCGTCGAAGGTCAGGCCGACATCGCGCTCGATCCAGGGGAAGCTGTTCTCCTGGCCGATGGCCACCAGAACGTCGTCGCATTCGAAATGCTGGTCGGGATCGCCGGTCGGCTTCAGCGAGCGGCGGCCCTTCTCGTCATAGACCGCGCCGACCTTTTCGAAGGTCACGCCGGTCAGCTTGCCGTTCTCGTGGGTGAAAGCCTTGGGGACGAGGAAGTCGTGGATCGGGATGCCTTCGTGCTGGGCGTCCTCCTTCTCCCAGGACGAGGCCTTCATCTCGGAGAAGCCCGAACGGACGATGACCTTCACGTCGTCGCCGCCGAGGCGGCGGGAGGTGCGGCAGCAGTCCATGGCGGTGTTGCCGCCGCCGAGCACGATGACGCGCTTGCCGATCTGTTCGATGTGACCGAACGAGACGCTCGACAGCCAGTCGATGCCGATGTGGATGTTGGCGGCGGCCTCCTGGCGGCCCGGGACGTCGAGGTCGCGGCCGCGTGGGGCGCCGGTGCCGACGAAAATCGCGTCGTAGTCTTCCTTGAGCAGCGCGCCCAGGCTTTCGATCCGTTCACCGAGCCGCATCTCCAGGCCGAGGTCGGTGATGAAGCCCATCTCCTCGTCGATGACGCTTTCGGGCAGACGGAACCGCGGGATCTGGCTGCGGATCATGCCGCCGGCCTTGGCGTCGGCGTCGTAGACGGTGACGCTGTAGCCCAGCGGGGCGAGATCACGGGCGACCGTCATTGCCGCAGGGCCGGCGCCGACGCAGGCGATCTTCTTGCCGATCTTGAGGGCGGGCGCCGTGGGCATCCGCGCGGTGACGTCGCCCTTGTTGTCGGCGGCGACGCGTTTCAGGCGGCAGATGGCCACCGGTTCCTCATCGACCCGCCCGCGCCGGCAGGCCGGCTCGCAGGGTCGATCACACGTCCGGCCCAGGATCCCGGGAAAGACGTTGGACTTCCAGTTGACCATATAGGCGTCGGCGTGACGGCCTTGGGCGATAAGACGGATGTACTCTGGCACAGGCGTATGGGCCGGACAGGCCCACTGACAATCGACGACCTTGTGGAAGTATTCCGGCGCCTCGGTGTTCGTAGGCTCCAACGCGTAGAACTCCTCTCCCCCCGCTCCCGTGTCTGAGTGAGAAAGGCCGTCCCTGCTACTGAGGGACCGCTCCGCCCTACGCCCGCACAAGATGCTCGAACAGTTGTTTTATCCCGCGTCGTGCGGCCTATCCAGCCTGCCGCGACGAATAATCGCTATTGCGGGGTCGGCGCCGGCGCGCGGGAGGTCATCCCGGAGGCCGCGGCGTCGTCCGCCATCTGGTCGTCAGACGCAGGATCGATGCCCGAGTCGCGCGCCGTCGGCACGGCGGCCGACTTCGGCGCAGGCGCGGTCGGGGCCGGCAGGGCCGCCAGATCGGGCGCCGCCGCCGTGGCCGCCGCGTCGTCCGCAATGCTGCGGTTGTCGGAGCCGTCGCCGGAGCCGGAATTGAGGAACAGCAACGCCCCCAGCGTCAGCGCCACTCCCAGGAGCAGGCCGACGAACAACCAGAACCAGCTGCCTCCGGATTTCTGAGCCATGACCTTCGCTATCCCCTACGTGCCCAGCCAGGTTCTGACCGGGCCGATATCCACATGAACAAACGCCGAGTCTGCATAGTAGCCGACTCCCCCACCTTGCAAGGCCAGCGCGGCGTCACGAAAGCCGGTCAACGACACGTCGTTGAGCCGAACGTCCATCGCCTTGCCTTCCATATGCAGGCTCTTCCTCGCCACCTGGGTCGAACCGTTGGCCGCCGAACTCTGGGCGCTGAGCATCTGGTTGGTCTCGGCCGACCGGAAGGCGGAAATGATGCGGTAGGGTTCTCTCGACCCCGTCAGCGACTGCAGTGTGAACAGGATGTCGAGCAGCCGGACGTCGATGGGACGCACCTCGAGCGAACGGAAATCGCGCAGGTGCAGGTTGATGGCCTGCAGCGCATCCCAGACGTACTTGCCGTCGTCCCAGTAGACGGCCTCGAGGTTCTGGCCCGTGTGCAGGTGATGGAACTTCAGATGACGCGGCCCGGCCGGCGGGGGCGTCAGCGGAATCGGCGACAGCAGGAATTCAGGATAGGCGTCCTCGGGATCGTCGCGTGGCCCGTCAGCCGCAGCGGCCGCCACGGGAGCCGTCGCCTCCTGGGAACGGGCGATCGAGGCGGCGCCGGCCGCAGCTCCGGCCAGACCGGCCGTCAGCAGCGAGCGCCGCCGGATCAAACCGTACGCCCCAGGGCGGCGATGCGCTGGATCAGCAGGGTATCCCAGCCGTAGGGGTCCTGGCGGAAATTCACCTGGCCGTCCGGCGTCACATAGGCGGTCCAGTACAGCAGGAACACTGCGACAGGACGGGCGACGGGCGCCCGGGTCGTCTGGCCGCCGGCGACGGTCGCGTCGATGGCCTCGGGCGTCCAGACCGGGTCGCCTTCCATGATCGCGCGGGCCAAGGCGAAGGGCTTCTCGAGCCGGACGCAGCCGTGGCTGGCCGTGCGGGAATAGCGGGAGAAGCCGCCCTTACTGGGCGTATCGTGCAGATAGACCGAATAGGGATTGGCGAAGTCGAACTTGACCAGACCCAGCGCGCTGCCCGGGCCAGGGCGCTGCTGCAGGCCGCCGCCGGGCAGGATACGGAAGCCCGCGCTGGCCAGATAGGCCCGGCCCTTGGGCATCAGTTCCTTGGCGGCGATGCCGGCGGGCACGTTCCACGGCGGGTTCAGCACGATGCTGTCGATGGTCGAGGTCAGCAGCGGGGTCTCACCGCCGTTCGGACGCCCAGTCACCGCCCGCATCGACAGGCTCGGCTGGTCGTTCTTGTAGAGGGTCAGCACGCCGGCGGCGACGTTGACCTGGATCCGGTCGGCCGGCATGGCCGACGGCAGCCAGCGCCAGCGTTCCATGTTGGCGACGATCTGGTCGATGCGGCGCTGGACCGGAATGTTGAGCGCGGCGCGGGTCGCAGCGCCGACGACGCCGGAGGGTTCCAGCCCCATGCGCTTCTGGGCGCGCTTGACCGCTTCAGCCAGGGCCTGGTCATACAGCGGCTCGCCGGCCACGGACGGCTGGCCGGGCGCGGGCGGCGTGACAGGCTGGGTGAGGGCGGCCTGGGCCGGGGCATCAGGGTCTTCCGTCGCCAGCCGCTGGCGCAGGGCTTCCACCGCGTAGCCCGTCGAGCCGACCTTGAGATCCGGGCCATCGGCCAGCGCCGACCACCCACCGCGCTCCCGGATCGTACGATAGGTCACCAGGCCACGTTGCAGCGTCTCATAGCCGGGATAGTCGGGCGGCAGACTCTTGAGCCAGGCGTCGACCTGGTTGTCGTAGATCGCACGGACGAGGCCGGCGCGGGCGTCGAACGGCTGCGGGCGCAGACCCCAGTCCTCGCGGAATGCGGAGGTGGGCAGTCGGCCGGTCTTCACAGCCCTGGCATAGCGAACAGCGGCGTCAATCAGGGCGGCGTCGCCCGGGCCGCTCGGCGCGAACTCGCCGGGCTCGAAGCCGTGGCGGTCCGAAGCGGCCAGGGCCTGCCGCAGCAGGTCAGCCTGGGCCGGTGTCAGCGTGATCGGAGCGGCGGGGGAAAGCGGCGCGGGGCGGGCATAGCCTGTCGCGGGCGACGTTGACTGCGCCAGAGCCGGCGTCAGCAGGCCGACAATGAGGCCACCGGCCAAACACGCCGTAGCAACCTTGCGCGTCAGATGCGGCATTGACCCCGTACGCCTTCCTGGTCCCAGCGACGGAACCCTAGCAGAGCATTTGGCGGTTCGCGCATCCTTGTCACCCCCGACGCGAAAAGAGATTGAGGGTGTTGCCGTCCCGCCTGTCTCGCCCGCCACGCGAACTGCGTTCCCGCGCCCGGATTTGATGGGTGCAACCGGGCGCACCTCGATGGCAGGCCGACAACGGGACTGACCCAAGGCGGAAGGGAGGGGATCGGAGTCGCGCAAATTCAGGCCTTTTCGACTGCTGTCGGCTGCATGCTGACGCTGCCATGACGAGCGCAGCGAAAATGCGGCGCCCCAACAGACAACGCCGTCCTGCCTGTCCCGTTTCCACGCATCTTTGTCGCGGCAGTATTGATCTCGCGAGTCTCGCATTCCGGGTGGACCTGGCCCATATGAGCGCCATGACCGAAACCGCCCAGACGCGCCCGTTCATGACGGGCTTCCTGCGGGGCCTGCGCTGCCGCTGCCCCGATTGCGGCGAAGGCCGCCTCTACAGCCGTTACCTGAAGATCGCTCCCGCGTGCGACGCCTGCGGACACGATCTCAGCGTCTATCGCGCCGACGACGGCCCGGCCTATTTCACCATCCTGATTGTCGGCCACCTGGTCGTCGCGCCGATGTTCTTCTTCCCTTTCATGTGGGAGGCGTCGCCCTGGCTGGTCGTGCCGGTGGCGCTGGTGGCGCTGACGACACTGATCCTGGTCCTGTTGCCGCGCATCAAGGGCGCCTTTGTCGGCGGCCTGTGGTCGATCCGGCCGGCGCCGGCGCACGGCTGAACGCCTCACGCGTTTGTGGGCGCCGCCGAGATTGACCGCCTTCCGGCTCCGGCCGACTGTCGGCCTTTCGAGAAAAGGAGCGCCGCCAGTGGCCCACAGGTTCGAGATCTACAAGGACAAGGCCGGCGAGTTCCGGGTTCGCTTCAAATACAACGACGAGGTCATGTTCTCGACCGAGGGCTACAGCTCCAGGTCCAGCGCCCAGAACGCCATCGAGTCGATCAAGAAGAACGGCCCCGGCGCTCCGACCGAAGACAACAGCTAGGGACTGAGCGGGAACCTCCGGGCGTCGCCGAGGATTGAACCTGTGACGACAGGCCAATCTGTTCAGGAGACGTCCCTTGCTCGGCACCATTCTCATCATTGTGCTTATTCTCGCCGTCATCGGCTCGCTGCCGACCTGGGGGCACTCCCGGTCATGGGGTTACTTTCCCAGCGGCGGCCTGGGCTTGATCCTGGTGATCCTCGTCATCCTGTTCCTGATGGGACGGCTCTAGACCTTCCCCTCTCCTCGCCCGACGCCTAACCTCCCCGGACCAGACGGGTTCGGGGGGACGGCATGGCGCTGACGGAAACAGGCGTTCTCGAAGACACGCCGGACGGCCCGCCGCCAGCCGGCCTGACGGCAGGCCAGCGCTTGCGGGCGATCCTCGGCGGCTCGGCCGGCAATCTGGTCGAGTGGTACGACTGGTCGACCTACATCTTCTTCACCGTCTATTTCGCCAGCCACTTCTTCCCCGAAGGCGACCAGACCGCGCAGCTGTTCAAGGCTGCCGCCGTCTCCGCCGTGGGCTTCCTGGCGCGGCCGCTCGGCGCCTGGCTGATGGGCGCCTATGCTGATCGGGCCGGGCGACGCGCCGCGCTGACGCTGTCGGTGTCGATGATGTGCGTGGGCAGCCTGATCATCGCCCTCTGTCCCACCTACACGCAGGTCGGCGCCCTCGCCCCGGCGATCCTGCTGGCCGCGCGGATCCTGCAGGGTCTGTCGGTCGGCGGCGAATACGGCGCCAGCGCCACCTATCTGTCGGAAGTCGCCGGCAAGAAGCGCCGTGGATTCTGGTCCAGCTTCCAGTACGTGACCCTGATCGCCGGCTCCCTGACTGCCCAGGGCATGGTCGTGCTGCTGCAGAACATCATGCCAGAGGCTGACCTGAAGGCCTGGGGCTGGCGCATCCCCTTCGCCATCGGCGCCGTGCTGGCCGTGGTGGTGTTCTGGATCCGCAGCGGCATTCACGAGAGTCAGGGCTTCGAGAACGCCAGATCCGAAGGGGAGAACCGCGGCCGGACCATGCTGCTGTTCGTCAGGCATCCGCGCGAGACCCTGATCGTCATGGGTCTGACCGCCGGCGGCTCGCTCGCCTACTATGTCTACACCAGCTACATGCAGAAGTTCCTGATCAACACCTCGGGCTTCTCCAAGGCCACGGCCAGCCAGATCATGCTCGGTGCTCTGTTCTGCTTCATGCTGATGCAGCCGCTGTTCGGGGCCCTTTCGGATCGCGTCGGCCGCAAGCCGCTGCTGCTGTTCGCCTTCGCCGGCGGAATGATCGCCACCTGGCCGCTGATGACCGCCATCGCGGGGACAACCAATGTCTGGACCGCCTTCGGCCTGATCATGATCGCCCTGACCTTCCAGTCGGGCTACAGCGCCATCTCCGGCCTGTTCAAGGCCGAGATGTTCCCCGCTCATATCCGCGCCCTGGGCGTCGCCCTGCCCTATGCCATCGCCAACTCGTTGTTCGGCGGCTCAGCGGAATACGTCGCGCTCGGCTTCAAGCAGAGTGGGCACGAGAGCCGGTTCTACATCTACACCAGCGTCATCCTGGCCGTCGGCCTGCTGACCGTCGTGCTGATGCCCGACACCCGCAAGGCCAGCCTGATCAAGGAAGACTAGCCCCTCCCAATCCTCGGGCCACGGGGGCGGCCCCTCATGGAGCGTGCGCATGAACAGCCTGAGTCTGCAGAATCCGGTTTTCGCCACCTACGTCATCGCCGCGACGCTGATGATCCTGAAGGGCGTCAGCATGTCCTGGCTGACCGTGATCAGGATGATGCAGGTGAAGGGCGGCTATCGCGCTCCGGAAGATCTGAAGAAGACACCGCTGAACCCTGAGCCAGACCCTGCCCAGCTGGCGCCGAACGAGCGGGTCGAGCGGATCCGGCGCATCCAGCTCAATGATCTGGAAAATCTGCCCTACTTCCTCGTGGCGGGCCTGCTGTTTGTCCTGACGGAGCCGACTCTGCCGCTCGCGCAGTGGCTGCTCTACGGCTACGTCGTCTCACGGCTGTTGCATTTCGCGGCCTACGTTACGGCCCGAACGCATGACACGCGGGCAACGCTCTGGACGATCGGTTCGTTGATCCTCATCGGCATAACCGTCATCACCCTGCTCGCCGCACTGGGTCATTGACGGGTTGATCTCTCCGTCCAGCTCTGGATCATCGCCATGCCGCTCGCCGATATCGCCGCCCTGGCCTTCTTCGTAGTCTGCTGGATCTTCTATGAGCCGCTGCTGAAGGTCCTGTCGCGGGGCGGGGTGCTGAACAGCGACATGACGGTGATCCGCAGCGCCTGGATGGGCCAGATGGCCCGGCGCGAGAGCCGCTTCATGGACGGCCAGCTGCTCGGCCACGCCCTGAACTCCGCCTCCTTCTTCGCCTCGTCCAACCTGCTGCTGATCGCGGCGGCGGCGGGCGTGCTGTTCGGCGGCGAAGGCTCGTTCGCCAAGGTCTCCAGCCTGCAGCTGATCCAGACCTCCAGCCGGATGCTGTTCGAGCTGCAGATGGCGATGATCGTGGTCGTGCTGGCGCGGGGCCTGCTGGCCTTCATCTGGTCGATCCGCCAGATGAACTACTGCCTGACCATTTTC
>JBKJII010000168.1:0-6523 GCA_046598505.1 Caulobacter sp.
GTCGCCCGCGACCGCAGGGGATCGCGCCCCTTGCCAAGGTTCGCGATGTAACGGCCGATGGGCGTCTTGATCGCCTCGAAGAAGCCACGGATCGCCGGATCGCCGGACCGGTCGAGACTTCGGGTCGCCTGGCTGCCCTGGCGGAGGGACTGGCCGATCGGATGGGCCATGAGGCCGTGCATGCCGTCGAGGGCCGCCGCGAAGTCGGCAAGCCATGCATCCAGCGTTGACCAGCCCTGTGGCGGCTCCAGCCGGAAGGTCTTCACGAAGGCGTCGTAGTCGTAGAGCTCGCCGTAGCGCGGATCACCGGTCAGACGCCATGCGGCGGCGCGGAGGCCCATCGCCTGCTGGTTCAAGGGCTGGAGCGCCAGCATGGCGTCGGCGTGCAGAACAGCCTCCTCCGGATGTCCGGCAGCAAGGCTGGCCTCGGCGGCTACGGCTCGAACCCCGAGATCATCGGGCGCGGCGGCGACAGCCCGTCGGGCATGGGCCAGGGCCCGAAGGGGATCGAGCCGCACGGCCACCTGCGAGGCGGTCAGTTCGAGGTTCGCATCAGGCGGGTCAAGATCGAGGGCCGGCGCCAGCGCCGCATAGGCGGGCGGCAAGTCCCCCGCGGTCTCGAGCACCTTTGCCTTGAGCACGCGCAGGGCGCCGTCGCCGGGCCGGTCAGCAAGGGCTGCGTCAAGCGTCGCCGTGGTCGGGGCGACCTCTCCAGTCCGACGCCAGAGCAGCTGGACGAGGCTGCGGTGGACGACTGAATTGTAGGGGTCCAGACCCAGAGCCTTTCGCAGGACGGTCTCGGCCTCGTCGAAGCGATGGACGCCTTCGAGCGCCGCGCTCAGGGCCCGCAGACTTTCCGGGGTGCGGAAGCCATTCGCCAGGGCCTGGCGAGCCGCAGCCTCGGCTTCCTCGAAGCGCTCCGCCTGCAGCAACACGGCGGCCAGAACATAGTTCTGCTCAGGCTGGGGGCTCAGGGCATCGAGGCTGCGACGGATCATGACCACCGCCTCGTCATATCGCCCAAGAACGCGCAGAGCCTCGGCATGGGCGTTGAGGGCTGTCGGGGACCCGCCGGACGCGGTCAGGGGCGTGACGATGCGGATCGCTTCGTCGGCCCGCCCCCGCCTGGCCAGCCAGCGGGTGAGCAGATCCACGGCGGGCAGGAACCGGCGATCCAGCGCCAGCGCCGCCCGCAACGCCTTTTCCGCCTCTGCTTCGCGGCCGGCCGTCAGCAGCAATTCCGCCAGATCGACCTGGATCATCGGCTGGCGCTTGTCGATCGAGAGGGCTGCCCGCAAGGCCCGCTCCGCGCCGGCCAGGTCGCCGAGGCGCATAAGGGCGTGGCCGAGCAGCCGATGCGCGCCAGCGTGTCGCGGCTCGGCTTTCAGAGCCCGGCCGGCGAGGTCCGCCGCCTCGTTCGCTCGCCCGACGCTCATCAGCTCGGCGGCGGCCATCAGCATCCGGTCCGTCTGGAGCGTCACCGCTTCTTTCCGCGTCTCGCGAAGGGTTCAGGGTCTGCCTCATGCTCGTCGAAGCCGAAGCGGGAGAAGCCGTCCTTCATTTCCTTGCTGAGCGGCGCCTCGATGATCAGCTGTCCCTGCGAAGGGTGCGGGATAACCAGCCTGCGGGCGTGGAGCTGAAGCTGGAGGCCCTCGGACAGGGCGGCGCTCTTCTCGTCGCCATACTTGGGGTCCCCGAGGATCGGATGGCCCATGGCCTTCATGTGCGCGCGCAGCTGGTGGGTGCGGCCTGTGTGCGGGCGCAGGGCCATCCAGGAGACGCGCGGGCCGGCGCGGCTGATGGTCACGAACTCGGTTTCAGCGGCCTCGGCCCGGGGATCCTTGGGATCGGCCGGCATGACGATCTCGCGGTCATTGATGCCCTTCTTGGCCAGGGGCACGTCGATGATGCCCTCGGTCGGATGCGGCGTGCCGACGACCAGCGCCCAGTAGGTCTTCTGCGCCTTGTGGCGGGCGAAGGCGCCAGACAGGCGGGCGGCGGCAGCCGGCGTCTTGCCCAGCACCAGCACGCCGGAGGTGTCGCGGTCGAGGCGGTGGACCAGGCGCGGGCGCTGCAGCCCTTCCCCCCAGGCCGACAGCAGCCGATCGACGTGCTGGCTGGTCTTGGTGCCGCCCTGGACCGCGAGGCCGGCCGGCTTGTTGAGCACCAGCACTTCCTCGTCCTCATAGATCACCAGGGATTTGGCGTATTTGGCGTCGCGGTCGGACAGCTCGAAGCGTTCGCCCGGCTCCGGCGCGTCGGGCAGCGGTGGCACGCGGACCTGCGAGCCGGCCTGCAGCCGGGTGTCGGCCTTGGCGCGGGAGCCGTCGACGCGAATCTGGCCAGAGCGGGCGAGCCGCTGGATCTGCACCTGGGTGACGTGCGGCCACCGCCGGCGGAACCAGCGGTCGAGGCGCACGCCGTCCTCGCCGGCCTCGGCGGGATCGACCAGCAGGGTTTTCACTTCACGGGCGGTCATGCGGCGGCGAACTTTCGCGCCAGCATCAGGCCGGCGAACAGGGCGGTGACGGACAGCGCCACCGACAGAAGCGAATAGGCGAAGGCCTGGGGCAGCTGGCGGCGCTCGATCATCAGCGCGACCTCCAGCGAGAAGGCTGAAAAGGTGGTGAACCCGCCAAGCACCCCGACGCCGAGCAGCAGGCGCCAGCGCTCCTGGTCCGCCCCGCCGCGCAAGGCCAGAACGCCGGCCAGCAGGCCCATGGCGAAGCCGCCGACGACGTTGACCGTCAGGGTGCCGAACGGCCAGCCCGCTCCCAGCGCGCGGGTCATGCCGATCCCGGTCAGGTAGCGCAACACCGCGCCCGTGGCGCCGCCGGCGGCGACGAGGAAAAGCTTGTCCATCGGCCCCTTATGCGACGACAGGCCGCTCCACGCAAAGCCGCCGCTTCAACGTCGCGTTAAGCGGGTCGGCTCATAATAGGCAATCCTGACCGGTAGGCCGCAGAGCGTTCATGAGCCAACCCCCCGTCGATCGCCTCAACGCCGCCGACGTCGCCGCGCTGCTGGAGCGGTTCGGCGGTCACGATCTGATGAGTCGCGGGGCCGTCAACGTGATCAGTCTGGCCGCGATCAAGGACCGCAGCGGCGAACGCTGGCCCCGCAAACGGCCGGACGTCTGGGCCTATGTCGAGCGCAAGCTGGCCGAACACCTGACCTACCAGGATCTGGCGCAGCGCGTCGGCGAAACCGACTATCTGATCGCCATGACCAGCGAGGACGGCATGGCAGCCCAGGCTATGGCGCTGAAGGTGCTGGAAGAGGTGCTGATGCACTTTCTCGGCGTCGCCGAGCCACGGGACATGGCTGTTCGCACGGTGACGGACCTGAGCCACGGTGAAGTCCGCTGCTCGCCGCTGGATCCGGTGTTCATTCTGCAGGCCCGGGCCGCCGCCGAGACCGAGCCGCCCGTCCCGGCCGAACGCCCCGAGATCGATCCGGCCGAGCTGCGCAAGCGCAACCCGTTCAGCTTCCACGCCGCGGCCGGCATCCCGCTGCGCATCGATTTCGCGGTCGAAGACGTCCAAAGCCTGAAACACGGGATCACCGCCGCCCTGCGCATCGAGCCGACGGTCACGGAGATTCCCACCGGACGGGTCATTCCGGCGAGGACGTTCGCCAAACTGTCGGACGCCGACCTGATGAGCATCGACCAGGCGACGGTCGAGTTCGCCTGCCTGTTCCTGCCGAAGGTCGACCGACCCAACCAGCCGGCGCTGATCGTGCCGGTGTCGTTCCGCACCATGGCCACCAGCAAGGGTCGCCAGACGCTGATCCGCTGCGCCGGCGGCGCGGCGGGCCGGGTCAAGGCCAGCGTGATGATTGAACTGGTCGACATCGACAAGGGCGTCCCCCTGGCCCGGCTGATCGAGGTGGTCGGGTTGCTCAAGAGCATCTGCCGCGGTGTGTTCGCCCGGGTCCAGCCGGCCCGCGACGCCATGTCGCCGCTGCACGGGGTGCGGTTCATGGGCGTGACCCTCGACGCCGCCGACCTGCCCGGCCCGGAGCCGCGCGTCGCCGCCCAGATCCTCGAGTTCGGCCGCCAGGCGCGGGGCCTGGCGCCGGCGCTGGCGGTGCAGGGTCTGACGTCGGCGCTGTTCTTCGCCGTGGCCGAGACGGGGGGGCTAACCCATGCGTCGTTACGGGTGGCGGCGATGACGATGGAACAGCAGCCGGCGGCTTGATCAACGCGCGTCATCCTCGCCCTTGTGGCGAGGATCCCTCGTTCCGGCCCTTTTGCGGCCCTCTGGCCTGACGATTTCGTCGCGTGTTGAGAGGGGTCCTGGGCACAGGGCCCAGGATGACGCTTGAGATCAGGCCGGCAGCGCCAGCCCCAACCCCTCCGCCAGCCGCTGGAAGTCCTCCGGCGGGGAGGCCTCGATCGTCATCGCCTCCCCGTCCGGATGCGGGAAGGTCAACTTTACCGCATGCAGCATCAGTCGCGGGACCGGCAGGCCGCCCACGACCAGCGCGCCGCCATAGCGGGCATCACCAACGATCGGCCGGCCGAGGCTGGCCATGTGCACGCGCAGCTGGTGCATCCGGCCGGTCTCGGGGCTCAGCTCCATCAGCGCGGCGTCGGGCGTGGCCGCGAGGGTGCGGTAGCGGGTCTTCGCGGTTTCGGCATCCGGGTGACCGGGGTCGGTGACGCGCATGTAGGCCTCGCGGCCGATGCTTTCGCGGCGCAGGGCCGCCTCGATGGTTCCGCCCTTCGGCGACGGCGCGCCGGGCGCGACGATGGCCAGGTAGGTCTTGCGAAAACGCTTGGCAATCATGGCCTTGCCGAGGAAACTTGCGGCCGGCTGGGTGCGGGCGGTGAGGATCACGCCGGACGTGTCGCGGTCCAGCCGATGCACCAGCCGGGGCCGACTTCCGCCCGGCCGGGCGAAGGCCCAGGTCAGCTCATCCAGCGTATTGGCATTGATCCGCCCGCCCTGACTGGACAGGCCCGCCGGCTTGTTCAGGGCGATGATGTGGGCGTCCTCGGCGATGACGATGCCGCGGATAAAGGTGGTCTCCTCCGGCGTGAGGGTGATCGGCTTTTCGTGGGCTTTGACCCTCTTCGGCGGCCGGGGAGACATCCTACCTCTCCCTCTTGGGAGAGGGGGACCAGCCGAAGGCTGGTGGAGTGGGAAGCGCGGCTGTTCGAAGGGGCATTCGGGAAGAAGCTGTCAGGGTTGAGCAAGGACTGCCCACGGCGGCGCATCCCACTCCACCATGCTGCGCATGGTTCCCCTCTCCCAAGAGGCAGAGGTCAGCCAACGCCGCGCCCCCGCCCGGCCCGAAGCCATGAGCCGGCGAAGACGATGGCGCCCGTGATCAGGCTTGCCGGAAACCCGAAGAACCAGGTCACCATGGCGACGGCTTCGCCTTTGTAGGACATCGGCCCGTTGTGGGCGATGTCAGCGTCGTACCAAGGCTCGGTCATGGCGATCACCAGGCCGAAGGCAAGGACTCCCGCGACAAGCCCCCGCAGCACGACCTGCCTCGCCGGGATCATCAGGCTGAACAGAATCGCCGCGATGAATGGCGCGAATGCATAGACCGGGCCTGGCCCGTCATCGCCGATCGGACCATACCGGAGCTGAAGCCAGGCCACGCCCAGCACGCCAAGCCCTACGGCGGCCAGGGCCGCGCGGATCCAAATTGCCTTCATCCCCCACCCTTCTTCGCCCGCAACCCCGCCCAACGGTCGAGCCGCTCCTTCACCTTGCCCTCATGCCCCTCGCCTTTCGGCTTGTAGAACACCCACCGCTCCATGCCGTCCGGGAAGTAATTCTGGCCGCTGAAGCCTTCCTCGGTGTCGGGGTCGTAGGCATAGCCGGCGCCGTAGCCGAGGTCCTTCATCAGGCGGGTCGGCGCATTCAGGATGTGCGACGGCGGCGTCAGCGAACCGGTCTCCTTCGCCGCCTTGCGCGCCGCGCCGAAGGCCTTGTAGACGGCCACCGACTTGGGCGCGCAGGCCATGTGCACGCAGGCCTGGGCCAGGGCCAGCTCGCCCTCCGGGCTGCCAAGGAAGTCGTAGGTGTCCTTCGCCGCGTTGCAGAGCAGCAGGCTCATCGGGTCAGCCGCGCCGATGTCCTCGCTGGCCATGCGGGTCAGGCGGCGGGCGATGAACAGCGGGTCCTCGCCGCCCTCCAGCATGCGCGCCAGCCAGTACAGGGCCGCGTCCGGATCGCTGCCACGCACGCTCTTATGCAGGGCGCTGATGAGGTTGTAGTGCTCCTCGCGGTCCTTGTCGTAGGCGGGGCTGCGCTTCTGCAGCACCTGGCCCAGCGCCTTGGTGTCGAGCGGCTTGGCCGAGGCGATGTTGAACAGGGTCTCGGCCAGGGTCAGCAGGTAGCGCCCGTCGCCGTCGGCCATCGCCATCAACGCGAAGCGCGCCTCGGGCTCCAGCGGCAGGGCGCGGCCCTCGTGGTCCTCCGCCTTGGCCAGCAGGGTCGTCAGGGCCTCGTCATCCAGGCGCTTCAGCACATAGACCTGGGAGCGCGACAGCAAGGCGCCG
>JBKJII010000474.1:0-13768 GCA_046598505.1 Caulobacter sp.
CTGGCCAACCAGCGGGCGCAGTATTTCACCGACTGGGTCGATTCCCAGGTCCGCGCCCTGGTCGGGGAGCCGACCGAGGATCTGATCGTTGAGACGACCCTCGATCTGCCGATCCAGGCCGCCGCCGAATCCGCCGTGCGATCGGGCGTCGCCGGCGCCAAGGGCCAGGGCGTCCAGCAGGCAGCCCTGGTGGCGATGGACGGCGAAGGCCGCATCCGCGCCTATGTCGGCGGCGCCGACTATTCCGAAAGCCAGTTCGACCGGGCCACCAGCGCGCGACGCCAGGCCGGCTCTGCGTTCAAGCCGTTCGTCTATCTGGCTGCGATGGAGGCGGGCCGCACGCCCGCCGTTGTCGTCAACGATGAGCCGATCAGCATCAACGGCTGGCAGCCGCGCAATTACACCAACAAATATCTCGGCCCGATCACCCTGCAGACGGCGTTGGCCCAGTCGGTCAACACGGTCGCGGCGCGCCTCGCCAACGAGGTCGGCACCGGCAATGTGGCCTCGGTGGCCCGTCGCCTAGGCATCGCCAGCAAGATCCAGCTCGACCCGTCGATGGCGCTCGGCGCCGTCGAGGTGAACCCGATGGAGATGGCCCAGGCCTACGCCGCCTTCTCCAATGGCGGCTTCCTGGCCAAGGGCTACGGTATCCAGCGCATCCGTACGGCCAACGGCCGGGTGCTCTACGACCGCAACCTGCAGCGGCCGCCGCGCAGGTCGGTGATCGGCTCGCCGTCGCTGCAATACATGAACCAGATGATGCGCGAGGTCGTGGTCAGCGGCACGGGCAAGCGGGCGCGGGTGGCGGGCTACGACATCGCCGGCAAGACCGGCACCACCAGCGACTACCGCGACGCCTGGTTCGTCGGCTACACGGGCGGCTTCGTTACCGCCGTCTGGACCGGCAAGGACGACAACAAGCCGATGAAGGGCGTGACCGGCGGCGGCGCCCCGGCGACCATCTGGCGCAGCTTCATGGCCCAGGCTCTGCCACGGCTGAAGGCCCAGGCGATCCCCGGCGGATATGTCCAGGTGGACGGGCCGAAGGACGCCATCGGCGACATTCTCTCGACCCTCGGCATGGGCAGCGATCCCGAAAGGCCTGCCCCCCAGCCCGACACCCGGGGCCCTGCGCCCCGCGTGCCGGAAGAGATCCCCTATTAGGCTAAGTCAGCTGCGGCCGATGGCCTGCAGCCGGGCGCCTTCGCGTTTGAGCCAGGCGCGGTGCGGTGCCGGATCGCCGTTCAGCTCACGCACCAGCGCCCAGAATTTGGGGCCGTGGTTGGCCTCGATCAGGTGGGCGCATTCGTGGGCGGCGACGTAGTCGGCGACCTCGGCGGTCGCCAACGCCAGTCGCCAACTGTAGCGGATCGAGGCGGGCCCGCGCGCGCTGGCCGGGCGGCAGGAGCCCCAGCGACCCCGCGCGTCGGTGATGGCGATCTTCGGCAAGGGCTGGCTCAGCGCCCGGCTGTGCACCCCCGTCCGCTCAGACAGCCAACGCCGGGCCTCGGCCTTGATCAGGCGCAGGACCCTGTCGCCGAAGGCCGCGTCATCGGGCGCAGTGAGGGTCGCCGGTTCGAATTCGCCGGCCGCCACAAACAGGGCGCGCCCCGGAGCGCCGATCAGGCGAACGGGCTGGCCAAACAGGCTGATCTCGGTCCCGGGACAAAGGCGCGTGGTCGCCGGCAAATCGGCCAACTGGCTGGCGATCCAGTCGGAGCGTTCGCGCGCGAAGGCGACGGCCTCTGACAGACGGCGAGCGCTGGGCGCGACGGCGATGGCCTCCCGCTTGACCCGGTCGACCCGCAGGCTGATCCGGCGCGCGCGCGCGTTGACCGACAGGCGGACGGGAAAGCCGTTCGCCTCGATGCGGTCGCCGTGACTGAAGCTGGATCGCCCGAACAGATTCATCCGTCCGTGCTTAGGACGGCCAGGCCGTTCGGAAAAGGCGGTTTCAGAAGTCCGGGTCCATCTCGCGGATGAAGTCGCGCACGCGCGGGAAGATTTCCTCGCGGAACCGCTTGCCGTTGAATACGCCGTAATGGCCCACGCCCTGCTGGACGTGGTCCAGCTTCATGCTCGCGGGAATGTTCGCGCACAGGTCGTGCGCGGCCTGGGTCTGCCCGATGCCGGAAATATCGTCCAGTTCGCCCTCGACGGTCATCAGGCCGATGTCGGTGATCGCCGCCGGCTTCACCAACCTGCCGCGGTGCATCAGTTCGCCCTTGGGCAGGGCGTAGGACTGGAACACCTTGTCGATCGTCTCGAGATAGAATTCCTCGGTCAGATCCATCACCGCCAGGTACTCGTCGTAGAAGGCGACGTGTTTGTCGGCGCTGTCGCCGTCGCCGGCCACGAGGTTGTCGAAATAGCGGCGGTGGGCGTCCTTGTGGCGCTCGAGGTTCATCGACATGAAGCTGGCCAGCTGCACGAAGCCCGGATAGACGCGCCGGCCCACGCCCGGATAGGGCGGCGGCACGGTGTAAATCATGCTCGACTGGAACCAGGTAAAGGGCCGCTCTTCGGCCAGCTTGTTGGTCACGGTCGGCGACAGGCGCGCATCGATGGGCGAACCCATGAAGGTCATGCTGCGCGGGCGATAGGGGTTCTCGTCCTCGGCCATCAGGGCGGCGGCGGCCAGGACAGGCGGTCCGGGCTGGCAGACGGCGACGACGTGGGCGCGGTGGCCGAGGGCCTCGAGCATTTTCTGGATATGGTCGATGTAGTCGTCGAAGTCGAAACGGCCTTCCATCATCGGCACGTCCCGGGCGTTCGACCAGTCGGTGATGAACACGGCATGGTCGGGCGCGAAGGCCTCGACGGTGCCGCGCAGCAACGTGGCGTAGTGACCGGACATCGGCGCGACGATCAGAACGGCCGGGTCGAGCTGCAGCTTGCCTGCGCGGCGCATGTCGGCCATGTCGCGGTCGAACTGGATCAACCGGCACCAGGGGCTTTCCCAGACCACGGTCGGGCGGACCCTGACCTTGTGGTCGTTGACCGTGATCTCGTCGATGAACCACTCCGGCTTGCCGTAGCGCCGGGTCACATTGGCGTAGAGATCCGCCCCGGCCGACAGACGGCGGCCGAGGGCGGAGTTGCGGGCGGGGTTGATCGGCGATGACCACCAGTCGCGCGTCACGCGCGCAGCGGCGCGCATCGGTGATGCGGCGTAATAGGTCGCTTCGTGCAGGGCGTAGAGCATCGAACCTCGTTCGTTGTGCAGCGCAGCATAGCACGGCGCGGCTTAACGAAGTCCAGTCCTGATTGGCGGTCTAATCGCCGCGCATGGCCCGACGGATCTGGTCGGCCATCTGTTCGGGCGTCAGGCCGTAGGCCAGAACCCGGTCGAACCGGCCGCGCGGAGTCATCAGATAGGCCACGGTCGAGTGATTGACCTGGTAGTCGGGGCCGTCGCCGCTGATCTCGTAGAACGCGCGATAGGCCCTGGCCGCTGCGGCGACCTGCTGCGGCGTTCCGGTCAGACCCAGGGCGCCGGGCGGCAGGTCCTGAACGTCGAGCCAGTCCTTGATCTTCGAAGGGGTGTCACGAGCGGGGTCGACCGAGATGAAGACGATCTGCAGATCCTTGCCTTTGGGGCCGAGCTGGTCGACTGCGGCGCGCAACGCCTGCATGGTCCCGGGACAGACGTCCGGGCAGTAGGTGTAACCGAAGAAAACGACACTCCATTTGCCCTTGAGCACCGTTTGATCGACGACCTTGCCGTCCTGGTTGACCAGCTGGAACGGGCCCCCGATCTGGTCGACCTTCGGGGCGGGCCGGAACACGCCGGCGTTCAGGGCCAGCACCCCGGCGAGCACCAGACCCAGGGCGCAAAGGGCGAGCAGATACAGGGATCGACGCGGCAAGTTCGTCTCCATCAGGGCTCGCCATCGGGGCGACTTGGGGCCAAGCTGGCGACATGGCGCTGACCCCATCTTCCGCGACCTTTGCCGATCCGGAGAGCGGATTCGATAGGCCCGCCCGCCCGGCGGCGCAAGGGTGGGACGCCCTTTGGCCGGCGGGCGTGCCGCGGCGCGGTCGCCTGCGCGTCCGGGCCCTGACCAACCTGCGCTGGGTCGCCGTGGCCGGCCAGACCACCACCGTGGTCGCTGTGGCCTATTTGCTGAAGCTGCCAACCCCGGTAGCGGCCTGTTTCGCGCTGATCGCCCTGTCGGCCTGGGTCAATGTGCTCGTCACCCTCGCGACATCGGGACAACGACTGGCCACCGATAACGAGGCCGCCGCCCACATCGCCTTCGATATCCTGCAGCTTTCGGCCCTGCTCTATCTGACCGGCGGCATCGTCAATCCCTTCTCCCTGTTGCTGATCGGGCCGGCGACGCTGGCGGCGGCGACCCTGCCCCTGCGCCAGACCGTGCTGCTGGCCCTGCTGGCCATCGCGGCCTGCGTGTTCCTGGCGGTCACGGCCCTGCCGCTGCCGGCGCCGCATGCCGAGCCGTACAATCCGCCGCTGCTCAACCGCGTCGGCGCGATCCTGGCCCGGGTCCTGGGCATCACCTTCACCGCTGCCTACGCCTGGTACGCGGCCCAGGAGGCGGCGCGCATGGAACTGGCGCTGGACACAGCCCATACGGTGCTGGCCCGGGAGCAGCGGCTGTCGGCCCTGGGCGCACTGGCCGCTTCGGCCGCTCACGAACTGGGCACGCCGCTGGCGACCATTTCCATCGTCGCCAAGGAAATGGGCCGCGCCGCGCCGGACGGCCCCCTGAAAGACGACGCCGAACTACTGATCACCCAGGCTGAACGATGCCGGGACATCCTGCGCCGCCTGACCCGAACGCCGGAGGCGGCGGACGCGGTGCATGAGCGGATGACCCTGTTGCAGGTCGTCCAGGAGTCCATCGCGCCCCATGCCGGACGACCCGACGTGCGGGTCGAGGCCGTCGTCTCGGGATCTCACAGTGAGACTGCCCCGGAAATCTGGCGTCTTGCGGAGATCCTGCACGCCCTGACCGCCTTCGTGGAGAACGCGGTCGACTTCGCAAAGTCCGAGATTCTCGTCACTGCCCGCTTTGACGCCCGCCACATCGCCATCGAGGTTCGCGATGACGGTCCCGGCTTCGCGCCCGAGGTGCTGCTCAAGCTCGGCGAGCCCTACGTGACCAGTCGTCCCGGCGCCGAAAGCATGCGCAGTGGCCATGTGGGCATGGGTTTGGGCTTCTTCATCGCCAAGACCCTGCTCGAGCGCACCGGCGCCAGCATCGATTCTCGCAACGGCCGCCGTGGCGGTGCGGTGATCACGGTCCGTTGGCGGCGTGAGGCGATCGAGGCGCCGGCATCGCCGGACCTGTTCTCGACTCATTCGGAGCTTGATGACCCCCCGGCTACCGCGTCAGAATGACGCAAGGCTATCAACCGTAGCGTAAACGACGAGCATGGTGGCGCGGTGACCGACATTTCCAAGATCATTGCCGGACTCGAAGACAGGAGTCTGCTCGTGCTGGATGACGATCTGGCGCTGAGAACGCGTCTGGGCCGGGCGCTGGAGCAGCGAGGCTTTGAAGTCCGGATGGCGGGCGGGGTCACCGAGGCCCTGGCCATGGTCAAGGCGTCCGCACCGGCGTTCGCCGTACTGGACATGCGTCTCGACGACGGCACCGGCCTCAGCGTCGTGCAGTCCATTCGTGAGGTGAGGCCCGACGCGCGGGTGGTCATGCTGACCGGCTACGGCAATATCGCCACCGCCGTGGCGGCGGTGAAGGCCGGGGCCGTCGACTATCTGGCCAAGCCGGCGGACGCCGACGACGTCGCCCGGGCCCTGCTGGCGGTCGGCAACATGCAGGCCGCGCCGCCGGAGAATCCGATGAGCGCCGACCGCGTGCGCTGGGAGCATATCCAGCGGGTCTATGAGCTCTGCGGCCACAATGTCTCGGAAACGGCGCGGCGCCTGTCGATGCACCGCCGCACCCTGCAGCGCATCCTGGCCAAGCGCGCGCCGCGCTAACCCCGAAACGCCGCCAGCCGAGCGAACGCCAGCGTCAGGGCCTTGCGCCGCGCGGCGTTGAGCGGCGTCCAGCCTGGTTCCCGCACGACCGCGCCGCCGAAGCCGTCGGCGACGATCAGGCCGGGCTCCGGCGGAATGAGCGCCACCGGGAAGTCGGGCGAAACGGCGAAGAAGAAGGCGTCGCAGTATGGCGCGTACTCGGCCCACTTGCGGTCGGTCAGATAGTCCTCGGGGCTCGACTTGACCTCGACGATGATGATCTGGCCCTTGGGCCCCAGCGCCATCAGGTCCGCGCGTCGGCCGTTGGGCAGCCCCACCTCAGCCAGCGGCGCATGGTTCATCTCCGCCAGCAGCCGCGCCACGCCGCGCGTGACCGAGAGTGTGGTCTCCGGCCGGGTGACCGTGACGAGGGTGAGGGCGACGACTTCCACGCCCGCATTGATGTTCCGGTTTCGTTCGAAGTCAAGACGCTGCGGCGACCGGGTATTCCAGCTTTTGCTGGTAACCGAGCGCCCGGATGCGGGCGATGGCTGCGGCCTGGACCGGAGTGGGCAGGGCCGCCTTGCGCGACAGCAGCCAGACATAGTTTCCGCCTGGCGTGGCCATGATCGCCCAGGCGCCGTCGCCGGCGGTGTCGAGGACCCAGTACTCCTGCTTCCTGATCCCGCCGAAGAAGCTCATCTCGAACCTGGCGTTGTTCGAGCCGGGCAGGATCCGACCCCTGGTGGCGAACGTCTTCGCCGGCCCCTTGGGGGAGCCTTTGTGACAGACCTGGCTGACCTGGAACTGCGAGCCCGTGCTGGCGAACTGGGTCCAGGCGGCCTGACAGTCACGCTGGCCGGCATTGGGGATGCGCGCCACCTCGTACCAGCGGCCGGCGTAGAATCCGGCGGCCACCGGCCGGGTTGGCTGGGGGGCCGCGGCGAGCGCGGCGGAGGCGACGGCGAGCGCCGCAGCGAGAGCGAGGACGGACGGCGACTTCATGGCGATGACCTTTACGCGAAGGTCTGGAAACGCGAAACGCCCCGCCGGGTTGCGACGGGGCGTTCCTGGAGCATTTTGTCTTGTCGCATTTTCTGGCGGCGAACCGGGATCCACTTCGCCGGAAAATGCTCTGGTCCACCGGAGTGGCGGTCTATTCGGCGGCGATACTGACCGGCTTGTGCTCGCGATCCTTGAAGTTGATCGCCTGCAGATAGCGGATACCCTCCTCGGCGATGTCGTCGCCGACCATGCGGTCGCCTTCGGACTTCAGCTCATCGAGGTCGACATACATGGCGTAGAAGGCCCGGGTTCGGTCGGTGATGATGCCGGCGTTGAGCAGGGTCTTGACCAGCACGCGGAAGATGTTGGTCTGTTCCTTCATGCCCTCGCGACGGGTCTCGTCGGTCATGATCTTGGCGAACTCGGCCACCACCTTGTCGGGGTCGAGACCGAAGCTCTCGTACAGATCGCGCTGCTGGTTGGGGCCGACCAGGTTGAACAGCACCGCCTGGAAGCAGTGCGCCGCCCAGTCCTCGATCACCGCATGCTCTTCGGGGCTGAGCTTGGGGATCGTGCGATCGGCCCAGATCTTCCCGAACTTGTGGTGGAAGGCCTCGTCGGTCATGACCAGCTGCATCAGCTTCTTGCCGACCGGGTCATTGAGCTTGGTGTAGAAGGTGGCGAAGGCGCCCATGGCCAGACCCTCGACCAGCATCTGCATGCCGATGATCTTCTTGTAGACCTCCGGCGCGCCGATGATCTCAACCAGCAGCGCCTTCAGCGTCGGGCCGCATTCGACGGGGCGACCCCAGCGGGCCTTGACGTACTTGGCGAAGGCCGTGACGTGGCGGGCCTCTTCGCGGGTCTGGTTGGCGGCATACTCCTGTGCGCCCTGGTCCTTCAGGACGTGGCAGAGGCTGGCCGACAGGTTCAGCGCGCCCTGCTCGCCGTGCAGGATCGAGGAGAAGCTGCGCAGCGTGGACTCATTGATGAAGCGGATGCGCTCCAGCGGGTCCGACAGGTGGTTGGAGACGTAGTCGGTCGACAGCGACACGACCATGTCCTCCGGAACCAGCGGCTGGTTGACCATGTCGAAGGGCTCGTCAAAATCGATGTAGTCCTTGTCCAGCGGATCCCAGAAGTGGTCGTGGGTCGCGGAAATGATCTTGTCGAAGGCCGTGGAGCGGTTGTTGTAACGGTCGAGTTCGAGCATCGACTCGAAATCGTCCGGCGCAACCGCGTCGTACATGGCGTCCTTGGTGATGTTCTTGTCGCTCATCGCGTGGGTCCTCCGGACAGTCGGGTAAACGGGCCCGTTGCAGCCGGACCTCGCGCAATGTGAACACTGTCCACTTAAAGCGCATAAGGGTCAATTCGAAAGTGACGGAGGCGTCACCTTCTAAACAGTTCTTAACCTTTGCGGACCCGCCGCCGACGTCGATCAGGCAACCGGATCGCCCTCGAGGTCTCGCAAAAGCGCCGGGTCGCGACGCGCGCGATCCACCAGCAACAGCGCGTCGTCACGCCCTTCCATGTCGAGCATGTCGGACAAACGCGCCAGTCGGCCGGCGGCGACGTCCAGCTCGGCGTCATCGGCGCCCATGACGGTGCAGACCAGGGCGACCACATGCTTGCAGCGCAGGCCGCTGTCCTGGAAGTCGGGGCAGGTGCAGCGCGCGTCGGACGCGTCGCGGGCGGAAACCTCGACAACGTAGGTGATGCCCCGTTCGCCGGTGACGTGGGCCAGCACACCGGTCGGCGCGACCTCGACCAGATCGACCCAGCCCTTGGCCGCATAGGCCTGGCCCCGCATGACGCGGGCCTCGGGCATATCCCGGGTAACGGCATCGAAATCGAAGTCGGGCGCGATCATGGATATCCCCTAGCCGATTCGTTCACGCTTTGTCTTCGATGGCGTCGATGTCGTCGTCCGACAGGCCGAAATGGTGGCCGATCTCGTGCACCAGGACGTGGGTGATCAGATCTTCCAGGCTCACGTCGCCCCGCTCGGCCCATTCATCGAGGATAGGCCGGCGGTAGAGGAAGACCATCGACGGATGCAGGGCGCTGTCGTGGACGGACCGGCGTGACAGATCGACCCCCTGATACAGACCGGTCAGCTCGAAGGCGTCCTTGATGTCGAGGTCGGCCAGCACGTCCTCCTCGGCGAAATCGGTGATCCGGATGACGGCGTCGCCGGCCAGCCGCCGGAACGGATCCGGCAGGCCGTCGTAGGCCGCCCGCGCGATGGCCGCGAAATCGTCGAGAGAAGGCGCCGCGGCGCTCGGCGGAAAGATCATTGTGCAAAGATGGCGCACGCCGCGGCGCTTCGCCAGTCGCCGCCCGGCCCGGGCTCGCTTATCGTGGGCCAGCCATGATTCGGGCGGGTTTCGTATGACGCAGATGCAATTAATCGTCGCCGCCACGGCGGGCGCCGTCTGCCTCGCCATCTGTGCGGTGCTGTGGGCGCTGATACAGCGGCGGGCGATGGACCGTCGACTGCGCGTCATGCAGGACCGGCTGGATGCCGTGGAGGGCCGCGCTGCGGCCGCCCAGGCCTCCGCGGAAGCCTTCGACAGCAGCCTGCTGGTGATCGATGACGGCCGCGCTCTGCTGGCCTCCGGCGAAGAGAATCTCGAGGCCTGCGCCGCCGCCTTCTCGCTGCCCGTGGTCGATCCGCAGAGCATGGTCAACGCCATCATGCGGGCCGACCCCGATCACGCCGCGCGCCTGCGCGCCCTGTTCGAGCGGGGCGAGCCCTGCGCCTTTGAGGCCAGAGGCCCCAAGGGCGTGGTGTCGGTAGAGGGCCGGGCGGCCGGGGCCCTGGCCTGGCTGCGGTTGACCGCGGCGGCCAGTGACGAAGCCGCCCTGCCCAGCGCCGCCCGCCTGGCCGCCTTCCTCGACGCCCGCCCGGAGCCCGCCTGGATCGCCGGAGCCGACGGCGCGGTGCAGTGGGCCAACAAGGCCTGGCTGGCCGAGGTCAGCGCGCGCGACGCCGGCGACGCGGCCAATCTCGGTGTCACGCTCGACAAGGGCGCTGACGCTATCGCCAGCGAAGCGGCCAACCTGGGTGAGCGCCGCGAGACGACCCGCTGGATCTCCGTCGGCGGCCGCCGCCGCGCCCTGAAGATCACCGCCGAGCCGCTGGAAGGCGGCGGCGTGGCCGTCTGGACCTCGGATGCGACCCATGCCGAGGAGATTCAGGACACGCTCAAGCGGCATGTGGAAGCCCACGACGAGACGCTGAACCACATCGCCGAAGCCGTCGCCATTTTCGGACCGACCCGCCGGCTGTCGTTCCACAACACCGCCTTCGCTGACCTGTGGGGCCTCGAAACGGCCTGGCTCGCCGAGCGGCCCACCCATGGTGAGATCCTCGACCGTCTGCGCCAGCGCCAGCGCCTGCCGGAGACGCCGGACTACGCCAAGTGGAAGGCGGCCGAGCTGGCGCGCTACGAAGCCCTTGGACCACAGCCGGACGATCGCTGGGCCCTGCCCGACGGCCGCACCCTGCGCCTGATCCGCCAGCCCCACCCGATGGGTGGCCTGCTGCTGCTGTTCTCCGACATCACCGGCGAAGTGCGGCTTCGGGCGCAGTACAACGCCCTCATCCAGGTGCAGCAGGCGACGCTCGACAAGCTGAGCGACGCGGTGGTGGTGTTCGGCTCCAACGGCCGTCTGCGCCTGCATAACGAGGCCTTCTCGCGGTTCTGGAACGTCGGCGAGGACGAGCTGGTCGAGGGCGTCAACTTCGAGCGGGTCGTGGAACTCTGCACGCCGCGCCTGCACGACATGGCCTTCTGGAGCGAACTCAAGGGCCGGGTCGGCGATCCCGATCCGGAGGCCCGCGCGCCGACCGCCGGCGAGATCCGCAACTCGGTCGGCCGTATCGTCTCCTGGCAGACCCGACCACTGCCCGACGGCGCGACCCTGATCGCCTTCGCCGACATCACCGACGCCCGCCAGCTCGAAGGCGCCCTGGCCGACAAGGAGGCGGCGCTCGACAGCGCCGAACGGCTGAAGCGCGAGTTCGTCGGCAATGTCTCCTACGAACTGCGCACGCCCCTGACGACGATCATCGGCTATTCGGAACTGCTTGACCGCATGGGCGAGGCGATCCCCGAGCGAGGCCGCTCACACCTTTCCGCCGTGCGGCAGGCGGCTGTGCAGCTGGGCCGGTCGATCGACGACGTGCTCGACATCGCCGCCATCGACGCCGACGAGATGGCGCTCGATCTGGGCGACGTGCGGGTCGGCGACCTGATCTCGGACACCGCAGTCCGCTGGACCCCCGCGGCCGAGGCTTCGAAGGTGTCGCTGGTCATCGGTGCGGGCGCCGACGATGTCGGCCTGATCCGCGGCGATGGCAAAAGACTGATCCAGACCCTCGATCACCTGGTCGAGAACGCCCTGCGCCAGACGCCGCCAGGCGGGACCGTAACCCTGTCGGCCATCCGGGCGGCGGGCGAGGTCCGGCTGGGGGTGACCGATACCGGCCGGGGCGTACCGTTCCATGTGCAGGCGCACATCTTCGACCGCTTCGTCGGGCGCGACCGCGGCGGCCCGGGCCTGGGCCTGGCGCTGGTCAAGGCGCTGGTCGAGCTGCACGGCGGCTGGGTCGCGCTCGAGAGTGAGCCCGGCGCCGGCTCGACCTTCACCTGCCACCTGCCCGAGGCGGCGCAGGCGGAGACTGGGCAGAAGGAGCTGGGGTTTTAAGGCCTGGGGACACGTACCTGAAGGTACATGTCCCCGGCTGGCCTAGTGCTGGCTTTCCGGCATCCGGACGACGAGGCCTTCCAGCGCGTCGCTGACCTTGATCTGGCAGGACAGGCGGCTGTTGGGTTCGACGTTTTCGGCGAAGTCGAGCATCGACTCCTCCATGGCCGACTTCTCGCCGGTCTTCGAGCCCCAGGCGTCGTCCACATAGACGTGGCAGGTCGCGCAGGCGCAGGCGCCGCCGCAGTCCGCGTCGATGCCGGGGATGTTGTTCTTGATCGCCCCTTCCATGACGGACAGGCCGGTCTTCACGTCGACCGTGTGTTCGGTGCCGTCGTGTTCGATGTAGGTGATCTTGGCCATACGCTCCCTGACGCCTCTTCTCTTCGTGATCCCCGCCTGATCAGGCGGGGACCTCTTTCATGGAAATGGATGAATCCGCAAGCCTCTCGCGCGAGACAGGCTTGCGGTTGAGGATGAGCATCTTGCCCATCATGAACTCCGGCGGGGCGTTTACAGCCTCCACCGCCTGAAGGCGGTCGCCCTTGAGGTGGAAGATGGCGAACTTCGCCGCCTTCACGTCGCCGCGAATGATCCGACTGTCGGCATCAAACGGGATGCCGGCGATCTGCAGCTTCAGATCGTACTGGTCAGACCAGAACCATGGCGCTTCCGGATTGGGCGGCGCATGGCCGGTGATGGCGCTGGCGACCTGCTTGGCCTGTTCCAGCGCGTTGGGCACGCTCTCCAGGCGGAACGACCGGTCATAGAGCGGCAACGGCCGGTGGGTCACGTCGCCGATGGCGAATACAGACGGGTCCGCGGTCCGCGCCTGCAGGTCGACAACCACGCCGTTGGCGCAATCGAGACCGGCATCGCGGGCGATCTCTTCGTTCGGCAGTGCGCCGACCCCGACCAGCACCGCGTCGCACTCGACCACACGGTCGTCGGACAGGCGCACGCGGCGAACCTTGCCATCCTCGCCTTCGAGCGCCTTGACGCCCGCAGAGAGCTCGAAGTTGACGCCCTTGGCCTGATGATAGTCCTGGAAGAAGGTCGACAGCTCTTCGCAGGCGACGCGGGCGAGAATGCGTGGCTCACGCTCGATGATCAGGGCCCAGGCGCCGAGCGCCCGCGCCGACGCCGCCGCTTCCAGGCCGATATAGCCGCCGCCGATGATCGCCAGCCGCTTGCCCGGGCCGAGCGCGGCCTTGAGCATCTCGGCGTCTGCCGCCGTGCGCAGTTCGAGAACACCCTCCAGGTCAGCGCCCGGGATCGGAAGTTGCCGCGCACGGGCGCCGGTGGCGATGATCAGGTAGTCGTAGGTGATCGCGCCGCCTGCCGAGAGCAGCACGGTCTTTGAGCCGCGGTTGATCGACTGTGCCGTGACCCCCAACCGCAGGTCGCAGTCGTTCTCGGCGTACCAGTCGGGCTCCTTGAGCGCGAGACTGTCGGCGTCGGCCTCACCCTTGAGCCAGGCCTTGGACAGGGGCGGGCGCTGGTAGGGGATCAGCGGTTCCTCGCCGATCAGGGTGATGGGCCTGTCATAGCCATACTGGCGCAACAGGGCCGCGGCCGTGCCCCCTGCATGGCCCGCGCCGACGATGACGACGCCTCGATCCGGAACAGTCATACGGGTCTCCTACAGCTCATCGACCGTGCCGTCGTCAGCATCGGCTTCGCGCCTCAGCCAGGCGACGAAGGTGCGGGCCTCCTCGCGGCCGCCGTTGCGGCGGGTCAGCACATGGTAGGCCATGTCGGTCGGCAGGTAGCCGTCGGCGAACGGCGTCACCAGCCGGCCCGAGGCCAGGTCGGCGGCGACGAAGGCGCGCGGGGCCAGGGCCACGCCCCGGCCGTTGGCGGCGTCCTCGATGGCGAAGGCGGTCTGGTCGTAGCGGGAGCCCGCCGAGGCGTCGACCCCGGTCACGCCCCGGGCCTTCAGCCAGGCGGCCCAGTCTGGGCGCGGCTCCTCGACATGCCCGTTGCCGACATGGATCAGGGTGTGGCGGGCGAGGCCGGAGTCGTGCCCATCTGCAGCCCCGCCCTGCTGACCGGCCGCTCGCCGCTGCAGAAGCCCGCCGACCTCGCCCGCCACAC